>JAFEGT010000031.1 GCA_018239765.1 Verrucomicrobiota bacterium | reverse complement strand
AAATCCGAGTGCCGCTACTTTCTTCAAGCGCATTAGTCATCCACTTCCATCCATACACTCACTAGAGCCTTAGCATAATATTCCCTACACACTATTTGCTTTTTTAATCTAGCGGTACTATACCTGTAGTGCTAATTTTTAGCATATTTTTACAAATTTAGTGTAGGTTCCAATGAATACATCTGAAACAAGAAAAAAACTCCAAAACCGGCTCAGTGAAATTGGCAAGGAAAAAAGCACCTTCGCAACTACAACCCCACTCTCAAGTCAGGAGGTTTGCATTGGGCTATCATCAAACCAAGGAAAAAAATTATTAGCTCTCTGCGAAGAAGAGTGTATAGTATATAACAAGCTGAAAAATTTGACTCGACCCAAAATCTAAAACGGTTGAGTCAGGACCGGGATAATTTTTTTCTCCTGGATACCGGATAGTATGACCAGACTAGTAGCCCCGAGTGTAGCGCGAGCTGAACTCTCTGTTTAAAGAATTGATAAACTTTGAGCACAGGAGGAGACAATTGCAAGTGGGGCTTATTAGTTTAGAGTCCTATTGCCCATAGTAGAATGAAATATAACTTTAGAGCTTAGCTGAAAGCGACCCAGCGTCACGCACAACGCCCTCATTAGATTAAAGCATCTGATTAGAATCGCCCTCAGCCCTACTGGTTCGAAAACGACGATGAGTATGCGAAAGAATGGGGTCATGAGCAGTTTTTCGATGATGAATAAACCGGCATCGAGGCCTATATTCTTGCGCCTTTAGAAATCAAAAAATCAATCATTTCTTTGTTTCCACCTCTTATAGAAGCTTCTTGTATGGCGACCTGTAAAGGGGCCAACGATACCCCATGAAAGCCTCTGTAGTCATGTACGCATATATCATTGATATCGACTCCATGATCTACTAAAACAGAGAGAATTTTTATGTCTTTGGACCTAATTGCTTCAAAAATAGCCGTGCATGAATGGCCAATACTTTCTCCTGAAATTACTTCGCCATTTTCTTCAAACTTTCCATAAACGCCCACAAATCTGAATAAATTTGGATTTGCGCCATGAGCCAAGAAGTATTTTATTAATTTCTTGTCGCCGATTTCTATCGCTTTTTCAAGTACTGTTTGCCCATCGTTGGTGCAGGTTTGTGTGCGTTTGCTAAAGCCTGAGGAATGAGTCAAATAATAGTTCTTTTTTGGGAGCCTGCTATTAATATCGCACCCATGTGCTATCAATAGTTTTACGGCATCTATATCACCAACTTCCATAGCTACATTGAGAGGAGGGTGCCCAGGAATTTTGCTATACTTTAGCAATACATCAACAAGCTCAAGATGTGCCGTCTGTTTTTGCGCGCTCTCTGCCTGCGTTTGTTCTGTAAAGCAGAGCGTTGAAGCTCCCATAAGCACGATACATACAAGATTTCTAAACATGTAAACTACCCTTAAGTTACTAAAATCAAGTGATATATGATCGCATACAGCTGGATAACATGCAAGTAATTCATTTTTCGGACCAGCACTATTCGGATTGCCTTCTTTTCGTTGAGATGGGATAATATTGCGCTTTTTAACATAATAAAACGGTGAAATATGAAATTAAAAACAATAGCTCTTTTACTATCATTTTGTTTCTTCTCAAAGACCTACTGTGTAGACACATATAAATGTGGCGTAGATGGATATAGATACACTTCACATTGTATGGATCAGCCTGAACTCAGTAGATTAACCATGATTCTAGCTCAATTTGGTAACAATCCAGAGAATCTGCAGGCTCTAAATTACGCCATACTGAAAGAGGATGTATATGCTGTTGATCTTCTCCTAAAATATGGTGCAACCCCAGGAAGTTTAAGCCTTGACTGCGCAAGAAGAGTTGGCAACCTAGACTTACTTAAAAAGGCTTTTGACGCGGGTGCACGTGCAGATGAGTTTGACAATGATCTTTTATTGAATGCAATATCTTCCTATCAAAATGATATTGCAGCATATCTAATAGAGCATGGCAATGATTTAGGTAATTTCGTAATACAAGATGATAGGAATTATTTAAAAATCTGTAAAGAATCTGGAAATACTGAAATTTATAATCTGCTCAAAAGCAAGGGGTATAGATTTAAGTAACCACTTAAAGGCAATTCTATTCCCTCTTTCCACTATGCTCAGGCCGTCATGATACAGAACTTGCCCGAAGACTGGAAGCTAAATATCACCCGTTTTATTCGGCCAAGGAACAGTGCTCACACAAGCACACGCTTGTGGCTGTTGTTGAGTTTGAATACGGTTTTTATTACATTAACATAATAAATAATATTGCAATAAACCTTAATAATATATATTGTTAATATATTAATATTAACGAGCGGCTTTATGTATAATAAATATGTTTTGATAAATTTTATAAAAAACTCAACATTGAAAACGCTCGCGATTTTAATGCTAACTCTTTTTTGCTCATGCTCTAAAGCTTTTTTTGTGGATTCAAACGCATTTTCAGATAAGCAAGCGATTCCACAGGGATTCCCTGCATCAAGCTCTTTCATGGTTATATCCCTATACCAAAATAACCAGATATTCGCCAAAGACGTTACCAAAAAAATACAAAACATCCTACTAGATAAAGGGTACACAATTGCGGAAGACGCACTTGCAGACTATTATCTTATCTACGATATTAAAACTAAGACCAGTAGTAGCATTCGTAGCGTACCTAAATATATCCCAGGGCAAACGCAATCAACATACGGCAATATCTATGGAACGCAAGGCGGCGTTGCATCATATCAAGAAAAAACTCAAACAGCGGGAACAACAATCTACGTCCCCCAACAAGCCACCCATACTAAAACACATTTATCTGTTTGGGTTTACGACGCTCATCTCTATAGGGCCACACAGCAAGAAGAACAGCTTTGGAATTGCGTCTCAAGCACTAGTATACCTTATGATCTAAGGGAAATAATAGATGGCCTACTCCTGGAAACCTTTAAACATTTTGGCTGCGATACCAATAAAGAAGTGACAGAGTTAGTTGTGCCTGGTAGAAAGGAAATGGATGACTTCAAGAAAGTTATCTACAAAGATTCTTTATCTGGTTCATGTGATTAAAGCACGCGCCAACAAAGGAATCGGAACACAAGATTCTTGGTGCAAATTTGGTGCAGTTGTGTACAATAGCTCCTAACAAGCATTGATAGCTACAGATAAGGGGAGTGGGCATAAGCCATTAAACCTCTTACCGATAGATATCGAATGCTATTGGGAAATGTTGCATGAACAGGAATCATAATCCGCAGGTCCTTGGTTCAAATCCGAGTGCCGCTACTTCTTTAAAAACACACTCACATTCTATCCAAATCCCAAATCAACTCTTCAAGGTTGAATGCGGTCCCTCGTTTTTTTCAGCCAAATAGTGCACTGGTGGTGCAGTAGTTCCCAACAAGTGCCAGTCATTCTTCACAATGAAACGGTAGAGACACTGTCAAGATATCGCCGTGGAGGTGTCCAAACGGTGAATGTGCAGCACGCTGTAGTTGACAATAGAGCCGTGGTGAAAAATTTTGGGGTGGGGGGGGTATAATCGAAAAGAAAGGAGACATGCCATGTACCGAGAGTGCGGAGCTAAAGCAAGAACCCAAGGCCATCGACCGTGTCGTATGCCCGCAATGGCCAATGGGCGCTGTAGGCTCCACGGCGGAAAACGTCGCGGCGCTACAACCGAAGCAGGAAGAAAAAGGCTAGCTGAGGTTAACACCAAGCATGGCAGATACACTAAAGAGGCGATAGCACAGCGTAAAGCTTTGCGTGAGTTAATCAAGCAAGCTAAGGCTGGGTTGAATAGTCTATTCACTTAGCACATATCCTAAATGCGTGAGCAGCAACAAGGCGCCTGGACGAGTAAGGGTGGCAGTTTGCTGTAGTGTTGGGTCAGCTGTGAAGTAATCTTGCCACCAATTTGGGTTTTGGGTGTCTATGAAGTTGCCGTCTCTTAGATATTCCAAAATCACTTGCTGGCTCAATGGTTTAAATTGATCAATAATTCTTAGTTGAGACTTGATGAAAGAGATCTTGGAGTTGAGATCGCGTAGTGCCTCTGGACTCGGGCTTGGCATGTGTGCCTTTTGAGCATTAAGTAGTGCTTCCAGCTGTTTCATTTGGCTTTCTATAAGCGCCTTGTCGGCTTCGGAATTTTGTAGTTGTGTCTTTAGATTGTCTAATTTTTTTTCAAGCGTTGGATTGGATGACTTTTGCTCAAGAGATGCTCGTTGTGAGAGCAGCTTGTCTAAATCTTGTCGTAAAGCAAGATCTTGTGCAGATGGTGTTTTGTCTAAAATCCAGTCTACGAGACGCTGGGGTGTAACAAGAGTATAGTACACTTGAAGGGCATTGTTCTGGTTGTTGTTGAACGGATCTATTCCCACAATTCCTATACGTTCGTCAAACCCGAGTATATTACTCAGGCCAAGTTCTTTTTGAAGCATGCCTTTGTAACTAGAAATCAGGTGGACATTTTGTGGGCTTCGAGCAGCTTCTCCGAGAATAGCAGTTGTAAAAGAGGTATTTTTCTTTTCTGCAATCACTTTTCCCACCAGATCTTGTAAGTTACTACTGCGCTCTGTCTTTTTTTCAAGTAAGGCAAGAATTACCGTGTCGATGCCCTCTTTCTGACCAGTGGGACAATGGATCATGCCGTCTACAAATTGTATAAAGAGAGCTGCTCGCTGATCGGAATCGTCGAGAGTCACTAATTGCTTCAGGATGTAGCTTAAGGCCTTTTTCATCATAGGTTTCACTTCATCATACATCTGCCAGCCCGCTGTTTCATCATCGTCAAGGGGCAGATCATAAAGCTGTTTAAAATATCCAGTAAGCCTTGGAAGTATCTTTTGACGAATCAACTCCCAATTGTCGCCAGGTTTTCTAAGACCCGCACTATTGCCCGATAATAGCTCGTAGGAGAGATAACTTGATGCTGTGTTGTCGTCAAAGTTAAGCTTGCTGATCACTTTATAAAATTCTTCTAAAAATTCATCACCATCTTGTATTGAAACACCAGGGATTTCAGGAACAAGCGCCTTTACAAATTGCGCACGGTTTATACGGACTGGTTGATTATCTAGTGCATCATATACCTGTTTGCGGGTGGTGTCATGAGGCATTAATTCTATTTCTTCTTCAACCGACTCATCTTCTTCGTCTTCGTCGATATAGCATCTTGAAGGAAGAGTGCGATACAATTCCTCTTTACCTACTGTTGTTTCACCATCGCCATATTCAGCAAGGCGCATATCTCGAACATCTAATGACCGTAGATTTACCAAATTGCCTATTTCGCGCGGCAGGGTGCGAAATTGATGATTGCCTTGCACGCCTAGTTCTTTTAAGCTGGTGAGCTTGCCAATATCTGGAGAAATAATTGCAAGTTGAGGATTAAAATCAAGGCTCAGTTGTTCTAAGCCAGTCAATGTCCACAGTCCGGAAGGAAGATGTGCTAATCTTGCGTTGCTACCAGAATGTAGCTCTTTTAAATTGCGTAGATTACCTATCTCTTCAGGCAGACTTGTGAGCTTATGGTTCCCCCAAATTTTTAGGGTTTTTAATTTATCGAGCTTCCCAATATCTGGACAGATGCTCTGAATTTTTGTACCCCATAATTCTAGTTCTTTCAAGCCACTCAGCTGACCTATTACAGAGGGCAGCTCCTTTCCAGCAAAATATCCAAGAGTCAGGCGTGATAACATTTTGAGATTTCCGAGCTCATCGGGTAGTTTATTGATGTTATCCGTGTGGAGGAATAAACTCTCTAATAACTTGAGTTGCCCTATTTCAGAGGGGAGGCTTGTCAAATTTTCTGCTCTAATACTTAAAATTTTTAAATTGGTGATAGTAAATAATGCGCTTGGAAGGTTTTCTAGCTTTGAACATTCAATAATGAGACGGTTTAAATTAAGATCACCGATCTCTGGAGGCAATGCGGTAAGAGCGTCAGAACGTATATTAAGAGTTCCTTTATCAATAATCTCTCTTTTAACTTTATCAAAATTAGACACCTCTTCCCATCCACACTCAATAAGCTTCTGTAAGAAAGCATCAACTTTTGCTTCATAAGCTTGTTCTTGGGGCGCAGCTGTCGGAGCAATTTCTTTTGTGGTACTTTCCTGGTGGGGCTTCGTTTTTACCGTCTGCTGTTTTTGAAAAGGAAAAACAGGGGCCTCTTTTTCAACGTTTTTTTCTGGTAGTTGATCTTTAAATAACGAACGGGATACTGCCACAGTCTTGTAAACGGTCTTAGGAATATCTTTTTCGTTTCTATACTGCGCAACCTCTATGAGGCCTCTCTCACTTGCTGGGCCTACATTAATCAATGTAAGGAGCCTTTCGATAATCCCAAGATTTCTTACTTCATAATAGCCGGCTTTGTTATAGACGACCTTAGATTGGTGCCAGAAGCCTGTTTTTTCAGCTCGTTCCTTCAGATGCATTGCTTGATAATCAACAAGTGCTTCCTGCAGTGTGGAATATCGTTTATCCGATTGAGCTTTCATGAAGTATTCCCTATTTTACTGAAATCTATCCATAGAAAATTTAAAAGTCAACACGGTGATTTGTGGCAATGCCTGCAGCTTTAGAGTGTAGCTTTGACTGACACCCAAGCCTTTGCATCCAATCTAGAAACAGCGCCTACAGGGGTATCCCCATCAACCACAACATAATCTTCTGAATCAAAATTCTGGGGGAAGATCGCTAAACATTTTTTCTTCGTGAATTTGGAAGGGTAGAGAATGCCACATATGCCGGCATTTGCGACCAGTTGCCCAAAGATTTGGCAATTGGCGGGGACATCCAACTGCATACACATCGCACGCCAATTGGGTTCTAGGAGGGATTCGAGCAATGCGTTGACGCTCTGCACCGTTAACGGATCGTCCAATCCAATTTTTTTGGCAGTTTGCAAGATGGTCTTTGGAATTGAAAATCCCTTTATTAGATTGAGAAAGGACTTTAATTTGTCTGGCTGGTGCAAGTCGATAATGGATGCTAACTTCCCGCTTACCGATACGATGCTTATAGAGTCTTTTTTTATTAAAGCCAAATCTAATGGTGATAGCTCAGAGGTATCGGTAGGTTGCTGACCCGCTTCTTGCAGCGTTGTTTCCTTGTCCTCAGCAATATAGAGGGAAGGAAATGGAGGTATTTGATCGGGATTCATATCGGGGATATTAAACCTGCCCCCAGGTTCAATAAGGCTTCCTTTTGGGGAGAGGGGAGAGAGCGAATATTTATACCTCACCTGTCTTTGCCATCCCGTAAATTCATATGGACCACTGGCAGCCTCTAAGAGAGCCAAATGTATTTGATCAGCGATCTTGCGTCTCTCATATGCCAGAGCACTATAGAGGTCCCAATGATACCTAAGGATTTTTTCTCTAAGAGCATCCCATCGAGTAAGGTCTTTTACGCTAAAAGTGTCTAGCAATAAGAGTGGGGGCAGATTACGCTTGCGACGAGTCATGAGTTTTCAGATATCGCATTAAGAATGAATTTAAGAAGTTTTTGATAGCGGCCAAAGCGAATCATATCGCGCGGTGAGATGCCTCCCAGCATTGGATTTGCTGTCTTAAACCAGAGAGCTGTTTTGACTGCATCACCTTTAAAGAACTGGGCAACCAAGTTAAAGAGATTTGCCCATTCTCTCAGCCTGTCCTTGAGGATTTGAGGCATGCGCTCATCATAGCGAACCGAGCTGGCAGGAACGCCGGCAGCTTTTGAAACGTCCTCTTTTTTAAAATCAACGAATTCTATTACTTTGGAGGGGCGAGCCTCGCCCTTGTCAAAGAGAGAGAGGAAGTCTCGTTCCGGTATGTTAGAAAAAATATCGTGTGCTAGTGCGCTCATAACGTGCCTCCTTAAGCCATGCTCTTACCATCATTATGCCACACTTTTGCCATATGTGCAAGGTTTATGAGATTTTTGGTGCAAATTTGGTGCAGTTGTGTACAATAGCTACCAACACAAGTAGATAGCGACCGATAAGGGGAATAGCGGTAAGTGCTTAAAACTCTTATCTATAACTATCGAGCGTTATTGGGGACAGTTGCATGAATAGGAATCATAATCCGCAGGTCCTTGGTTCAAATCCGAGTGCCGCTACTTTCTTTAAGTAATTTCAAAACACTTTTAATTTTCGCTTATTACACACTAACTAGTCTCTACACCACACACTAGTCTCTACACCACACAGTTCCCTCATAATCCGGAGTTTTGAATGGACCCAGTCACAAATAGAGTGTTCCCGCAATATGGCTTTGGTGATACATCTAAGCCGAGTCAGCAAGCCTCAGCACTTGAGAAAAAAATAGAGAGTGTCTCCAGTCAAGAATTTGAAAAGATGGAACATCTATCAAAAGCCGTATCAGCCCTAAAGATCGCGCGGACATCTGAGCAATCAGAAAAACTTGCCAGAGGCTTAGATTTCCTATTCCATGCACCAAACTCATACCACTCTAACAAAGAGATAGTTTCTACCCTTTTTTCATTGTTTGCTGATGCAGATCTCCCTGATTGGCCAGCAGATAGCGCTCAACAAAAGCTCTACATTCTCGACTTTATCGAAAATCTTGCTACTAATCGCCTCCGCCAGGTTCTACAAGAGAGACCAAAGCTGCCTAGGTACTATGAATCGTTATCACATCTTGCCTTTTTATACTCATTACTCTCATCACTCAACTATGAAGAAATATCCCTCTTGCCATATGTTCGCCGATTCGACAAACATATTGGTTCGTTTTACCCACAACGATACGTTGCAGAAAACGCATTAATTAAAGTGTTTACTTTGTCACAAAAACTGCTCAAAAAAGTGGTGGAGGGTGAACAAGTCAATACTGTAAACATCACATACAGAACGCGTAACTATACCGCTTACATGTTCGAGGGACTGGCCTGGTCAATAGAAAAAGACAAGAGAATGCGGATTTGTGGTCTCTCTGTTTATCGTCTAGCAGATGAAGACTCTGAGACACCACTCGTGTCATTACTCACTCAATTTAACCATCCTTGGAGTGAAGAACGGAGCGTTTATCAAATTAGCGAATTAGGTAAAGAAAACCATACATATTGGAACGAGAGAATTGACACTCTTCTTGCACGGATTGCAGGTTGTGACAAATCTCAACCTTCAGCTGATAAAGAAAGACTTATAGGGCTTTTCACCTATGCAACATCACGCTTCCTTTTGTGGGGGAGCCATACCGGTGATGTTCTCTCATTCCAAGCTAAGCTTTTATCAAGTATCTTGGGTGCAAAACCACCAGTTGCATCACCTCACTTTTACGAGCAAACACTCGTACATAGTGAAAAGAGCTTTTGTGATTCTGTCTACTTGCCTGCAATACAAGGGCAAGCCGCACCCGCATTACCAAAAAAACTTACCTATGATCCCAAACCAGAATTCGAAGTAGGTGATTTTTTTTCTCAACCAAACCCCAAATTAAAGGAAGTTTTAAAAAGACTACCTATATTTGTAGGGGAAGACTACCAACAAGCGGAGATTACATTTCAGGCTTTCGTAAAAGAAGAAAATCCATATAAAGCGCTACCTTATATCCAAGTTTGGCTTTCAACGCTTTTAGCAACCCGGAGAGAATTAGATTGCGCACCGGAACTTCTGATGCAATTTGTGATAACTCCACTCTTTCAGTCAATACTTACGCACTTAGAAAAACAAGGCGAAGATGCGCTCGATTTTCTAAGCTCGTATGTTCCTGATCCCGCACCAATTACACGACATAGAGGACATGCGCAAAGAGATCAACGAATATTTGCCTTATATTCCCATATGACTGCTCTTGTCGCAAAAATGCGACTTCTTCCCTTCAACAACAAGGGAATGGAAAAGAATCAATGGGAAGAATTTCTAGATTGGCTAGGACTCCAACAATGCCTTATACAGTGGCTTATGAACACTAAGTATCATGACACTTTTGGGGAGAGAAGATCTAAAGACGCAGACACAACGTTCTTTACGGAATTAACTAGTCACTGGAGAGAGTTTAATGAAAAACGTGCACTTCGTTTTTATGAACGTTTGAAGCAAGAGCCTCCACCAGTCCGAATGCCCATTCGTATTCCTAACAATGGAATACTTGTTGATGATAATGCCTACATTTTCGAAGGGCTTGCGTGGCTTCCAAAGGTTCACCGTCTTCACAAACCCCATAAAAAGGTTAAGCATACAATATATGACGCGCTTGTTTTAGATGACTTTAATCCAGCAAAAGGAGCTGTTGTGGGCACTTCAATTTTATCCAGTCAATTTATAGGGGAATATATTGGATGGAAACATGGCGATGAGACCTACTGGGAAGAGCAATACTTCCAATTATTTAATAAAGTGTTGTGCAAAAATAACATTAATAAGTTGCCGCAAACTCTTGGCCACTTAGCACATACTCATGCTCAGTTTGCACGGTATCGCAGTGGAACAGCTGCCATTGGTAACATTATTGACGTAGCAATGAGAATGGTGAAAGAGCTACCAATACCAAAAGCAAAAAAGGATCTTGACTGTTATGCCTTTAGCATGAGTGCCCGTGACTTTGTTGATACAGTGTATCTGCAACAGCATAATACTGAAGAGACATTATCGCTCTATCAGAATGGATACAATATTCCAAAATCCGCCTACATACCTCCAAATGGTTTTTACGCTCGAAACGACCTCTATCATCAAGCCAGCGAAAGGATTTAGTAGCACTACATCTTTAGACGTCCGCAAGTAAAACAAAGCTCAAGGCTCACTGTGGAAAAAGAGCCCGTCTAAAATGTACAAAGTCGAGTTTACGCAAAGCTCTTGACAAATTAGCTGCTAGAGAGCGAGGATAGCAACTCATTATATTTGGGTTGTCTATGCTACGATACGTCGCTCTCTTTTTATGCACCGCATCAATTCTAAAAGCTACTGAAGGGGCATTTCCGCTCTATCTAAATGGATACAACGTTCCTAAATCCGGCTACATGCCTCCACCTGGTCTTTACGCACGGAACGACATCTACCATCATAATGGACATGTTAAGGGCTCCGTAATAGGTGGGCTTGCAACAGTAAAGGCTAACGTAAAAATATCGTTCGACGTATTAGGGCTAACCTATATTTCACATCTTAAGCTTCTTGAAGCCAATATTGGCTGTGGAGTAATTGTCCCTGTAGGAAGAATCAATGTTCATGGCACGCTCTCAGCCACAATCCCCACCGTGGGGACTCAGACAAATGCTCTTGGCATACCTGTACCACAACTTCAGCTCCAAAGTATAACAAAGAAAAAGCACCAAGTGGCCCACGGCATTGCCGACACTCTTGTAATTCCGTTTATGCTTGGCTGGCATGCACCCGCGTATGATCTCCACATCATTGCCTTTCAGGGAGTATTTATTCCAACTGGCAAATTTGATAAGAACAAGATCGCAAATATGGGCCAAAACCACTACGCACTCGAAACCGATGCAGGCTTTACCTGGCTTAGTACAAAATGGGGAACCGAAGTTTCTGCCATCACCGGTATTACAACCAACTTTACCAACCACAAGATCCATTACAAATCGGGTGCAGGCTGGCATACCGACTTTTATATAGGTCAGTATGTCACCTCAAATCTTGAAATAGGCCTTTCTGGATACTGGTTTTATCAGCTTACACCTGATTCGGGTAAAGGTGCAAAACTCCTTAACGGTTTTCGAAGCCGCGTCCTTGGCTTAGGCCCAAGCATATCGTACGAATTTACTGTTGCAAAAGTTCCTGTAACTGTAAATGCGCGATACTTTAAAGAAACCCACAGCAAAAACTACCTTAAGGGTGATACCTTCTATCTTACAGTAACGGTGCCAATACCATGAGAATTACACCCATAAAACTCAATATCACTACCCTTACAGAAGAGCGAAAGGGGAGGCGAAAGCAAAAAATGCCTCCAAGCTATCGCGTGCGGGCCGATATTGGACTCGATGGAAGCTATGTTGTTGCAGTAATCAAAGGAAGAAAAAACCGCTTTCGCTACACACGTCAGTTTGAGCAGTTCATCAAAAGTGTACAGGATCAGAAGCGAGTTAAGCAAAAAAGTTCGTAGATCGATTTCTCCTTAGATGGAGTAGCTAAAGGACAAATGATCTGTCTGGATTGTTTAGGACTTCCTTGACCTTCACACGTAACAAGAGCTGGTGGCAAAGGTGATTTACGTCCAGTATGAGGGCTTGGAGATTTTCTGCCATAATCTGTCATTTCACAGTAACGAAGATCATCTAAACTTGTTGGACGAGGGAATGTTGTTGACGAAAGTGGAAATGACATAATGAGCTCCTTGCCATGTTACCGCGGAGATTATACACCCAATAGTGTTAGAAACGCTAGAAGAAAAATGAACTTCAGAGTATTCTCCATCTATTATGGAAGAGCGCTCAAGTGTTACACTCCAATCTGGCGGGCAGAAAATTTTTGGCATACTACACATGCCAAAAGGAGATGCACCCGTGCCTGTTGTGCTGTTTTGTCACGGATTTGGGGGCAATAAAAGTGGAAAATTTCGCCTTTCTGTACGTCAAGCTGAAGCCCTCTCGAGTGCAGGTATAGCCTCGTTTAGAATAGACTGTAGAGGCTCAGGAGATAGTGAAGGCCACTTTGCTGATACAACGCTCTCGTCTCAGATTGAAGACCTCAAAACAGCACTTACATTCCTACAAAACCATCCCGCAATAGACAAAAGCCGCATCTCAATGCTGGGAAGATCACTAGGAGCCGCCCTTGCGATTCAAGTAGCAGCAACGTTTAACGTAAAAAGCATGGTGCTTGTGTGCCCACTTTTTGATGCAAAGCCGTGGGTAGAAAAAAAGATAGAAGAGTTTCATTTTATGGGTCAGGCGCTTTCAAAAGCATGTCTTAATGAATTCGCTACACTTGACACCATCACACCCCTTAAAGCACTATCAACCGTTCCTATGCTGATACTACAGGCATGCAAAGACGAAATACTCTCACCCTATCATTTTGAGCAGTATAAGCTTCTTCGCAATACAAATACCCAATTTGTAGACCTCATAGAGGCAAATCATGACTGCAGCAATCTGCTAGAACAAAAGCGACTTTTAGATACCACTACAACATTCCTTAAGGAGATGGCATGAGCATCTTTGACACAGACCAAAAACTTCCCGAACTTGAGCTCAGCCCGTTGCAAAAAGAGCGACTAGAATATCGCCCGAGCATATGCGACAGCCTCCAAAACCTCGAAGGCATCGACTTTCAAGAAAATGGCTTGCCGCTCACAGATGCCGCTATTGTACCATCCTTCACCCAGCTCTCTTATCGCAAGACAGTCATATTTGCAAAAAGCGAAAAGCAGTGTGCGCCCCTTAAAGTAGGAGTGGTGCTTTCTGGCGGACAAGCCGCTGGCGGCCACAATGTTATATCGGGACTCTATGACGCACTCATAGAACTTAACCCCGACAGTACCCTCATAGGCTTTTTAAATGGCCCTGGTGGCATCATACGAAATAAAACCTTGGAGATAACAAAAGAGCTTCTAGCCAACTTTCGCAACCAAGGCGGTTTTGACCTTATAGGATCTGGAAGGACAAAAGTAGAGACGCCAGAACAGTTTAAAGCAGCTCATCATGCGGTAAATGAAAACGAACTGGATGGCCTCATAATAGTAGGCGGAGATGACTCCAACACAAATGCAGCCTTTTTAGCTGAGTATTTTTATAGCCTTGGCTGCAAAACATGCGTCGTAGGCGTACCTAAAACCATCGATGGCGACCTTCAGAATGAAGCGATAGAGCTGCCATTTGGTTTTGACACCGCCTGCAAAACCTACTCTGAAATTATCGGCAACATCGCTCGCGACTGCATCTCAGCCAAGAAATACTACTACTTTATAAAACTCATGGGTAGATCCGCATCGCATATTACCCTTGAATGCGCGCTTCAAAGCCAGCCAAATCTTGCTCTTATTGGCGAAGAGATAGAAGCCAAGAAGATGAAGCTTTCTGATGTTGTCCAGCAGCTTGCAGACCTTGTAAAAGACCGCTCCAAACTTGGCTTTGATTATGGCGTAGTACTCGTTCCTGAAGGCATTGTAGAGTTTATGCCTGATATTCGTGCGCTTATTCTGGAGCTTAACAAGATGCTTGCTCGCGGATCTGCAGATGCTGTCATGCTTGAGCGAACCTTTAACGCTCTTGAT
This sequence comes from Verrucomicrobiota bacterium, assembly GCA_018239765.1. Taxonomy (GTDB): domain Bacteria; phylum Chlamydiota; class Chlamydiia; order Chlamydiales; family FEN-1388; genus SZAS-7. The sequence continues at coordinate 20,319 of JAFEGT010000031.1, read as the reverse complement.
AAGATTAACTATGTTATCTCAAAACTTTCCGCTGAAACTCGCGATTCCTACAAACTGCTGCCGCAAGATATCCAGCTGCAGCTTTTGATAGACCGCGATCCTCACGGCAATGTGCAGGTCTCTCGTATTGATAGCGAGCGGCTACTTATGCAGCTTACGCGTGAGCTATTGACCCGTACAGATCCATCGATAAAGTTTTCTTGCCAGCCTATATTTTGCGGCTATGAAGGAAGATCAAGCCTTCCGAGCAACTTTGATGCCAACTACTGCTATAACTTAGGCAGACTCGCTGCATTGTTAGTAGCTCGCAAGCGATCTGGCTTTATGGTCTCTTTTGGCAAGCTAGCAAAGCCAGTAGACTCGTGGGAGCCGCGCGTGACGCCGCTTGTTGCTATGCTTACGGTAGAAGAGCGCGACGGCAAGGCCAAAGTCGTTATTAAAAAAGCGCTTGTTGACCTTAAAGGTAAGGCCTTTGCAGACTTTGCCCAAAAACGCACAACCTGGAGGCTGAAAGATCAGTACTGCCAGCGCGGACCCATCCAGTTTTTTGGCCCAAGCGAGCTTACCGATACCGTGCCGCTTTCTCTCGTTCTTAATCGAGGCTAAAGATATAAAGGGCCGGCCTAGGGGGGTTGATTTAAGGCTTATTTGCAAACATTTCTTATTTACAATAGAGCCCCGCTTTTCAGGCCAAGGGCCTGGGTTATGAAAGCCCAGGGCAGCGCCCTGGGTTTATTGTGTAATACAAATGCAGGGTGAAGCCCTGCGTTATAGTAAATGATGATGACTCTAGTATGTTACTTCGTTAAGGTTTACAATAAAGCAGGCCTACAGCCTGCAACTCATTGTTTATCAGATACCTAGGGCGTTGCCCTAGGCTTTTAAAACCCAGCCCTTCAGGCTGATAATCAGGGACATTTTTTGCATAAATAGTATATTGTGAAGAGATGCTTAAATCAACACCCTAGGGCAGAGCCCCAATTACTGTTTTTTGCCCACATTATAAGCGCATGTAGCAACAAGTCCAGTAGCCGCGATTGCAGCAGATACCATGCGGGCTTGAGGCGGTAAAGAGCTGAGACGTGTAACCGCATTTTTTGTTGCAAAATAGCCACCACCGAGAACTGCTCCGCCTACGACTCCACCTACTGGTGCTGCAAGGGAGGCGCCAGTTGACAAAAGTTCGCCTATTGCATCCAATATGCTGTCTCTGTCATTATATTTTTGGGATTCACCCATAAAATAAGCTGATCCTACAATCCCTGTGCAAAAACCCACCCCGCTTCCTATCATAACACATCTTGAAAACGACATATATTTCCTCTTATTAATATTACTTTGTTTCAGGGCAATATCGTAGCAATAGGTAGAGTTTTTGTATTACCGTATTGCATACGGTAACACTCTATTTAAGCCAGTAGTACACTTGTGGCAACAAAAAGGATTTATATGTCAGTAACATCCACTCCCACAGGCAGCTGCCGCTACATTTTTAATGATGAATCATCTCTAGAAAAAGAGAGACTTAAAAGACTAAATGAGCTCTATAACGAGAATACAATATCTTTGTTAAAACCATGCTTACAACGCCCTGTCAGAGTGCTTGAGATTGGGCCGGGAACAGGTGAGATAGGCAGTTGGATTGCAAAACAAGTTGGCCAAATCAACTATACTGCGCTTGATACAAGTGCTGAAAATATAGATACCCTCAGAGCTATGTTGCCAGAGGCTGCATGCATCTCAGGATCTGTAACAGATGTAGATAAGCTGGATGAGTTAAAAGGCAAAAAATTTGACGTTATATTTATTCGTTGGGTTTTGGCCTATATACCAAAAGAGCAGGTGGAATTCACATTAAAACTTCTTTTTGACAAGCTCTTGAATGAGAATGGAACTTTGCTGTGTGAAGAGTGTAATGTATACAAGGTGCATTGTATCACAAATGATGATGCTCGTAAGCGACTTGATGTAAAGTGCTACGGAGAGTGGCTACAGCTTACTCGCGATGTCCAATCTCTGGAGGGCGTCCACGCAGATTTTGAGATTGGCCATGGTCTCAAACGCCATTTTGCTTCCTTAAATGCAGAAATTTCTGTGCATACGTTTCAGCCAATACTGGATAGTCAGTACCAAAAAGAGATTCCGGTTCTTGCCATGAAAGCAGCCAAAACATTTTTACTTGGAAAAAAGGTCAGAAATGAAGATGAACTCGATCAGCTAACAAGTAGATTAGCGGAAGTAGCAATAGACCCAAGCTTATCTGTGAAGTATCTGAAAAACAGAGCAATTATAGCGAAAAAAGGCGAAGCTCATGATGAAGGAAATGCATACCGAGAATTTTTAAACGACAAAGATTTACAGCAAGAGGGCGCTTTGGGGTTATAGATATTTATGATATGGTATACAGTACTGTATTTTGAGAGATGCTGTTCAGGTATAATTCCGACATCAAAAATTAAGGAAAATTCATGACATTAAACGTTTCATATTCATCATTACAGCTATCCGCTACACCACATAATACGTACTCAAGAACATTCTACCCAGATGCCGGCCGTAAACTTACTGCGGAAGATGTTGGCAAGAGGGTAATACGGGTTCTGCCATCTCCTATTGGAGACACAGATCGATATGATTGGGGTTTCTGTTTTTTTGAAGGCCATCAAGCACTTTATACGCATGAAACTATAGATAAAATTTATAACTGGCATCTACGAGAAATCAAAGATGATGGAACTCTCTTAGTAAAAAGCGATGATTATACTCGCGATACAAAGCTTGAAGCAACCTTCAACGATAGTTACTGGATAACTGTTGAAGAACTACAAGAATATTTAAAAGGCAATCCAAAACCGCAATACGGCATATGGACTGATTCATATAACAAGACAGCGATGCATTTCGGCCTGAGTACTCTTTCTGATCAGGCTGTTGAGCTCTTTAGAAGAATAGATAAAGCACTTGGATTTTTAGGTTCAGATAAGAGCTCCTCGTATCGGACTGTAGCATGGGCAATAGGGAAATTTTAATCCAATGATCCTCACAAGGTTAACATGAAGATACTTTCCATATATTTGGCAGGTAGTATCCAAAAAGGGTCTAAAACTGATAATGGACTCTTTTGGACAAACGCCCAGATTGATGCCCTTAGGGAACATCTTAAAGGCTTTTCAGTCTCATTTTTAAACCCGGCCTTTCGTACAGATAACCTTTCTGACCAAAGATCGGTCTTTGGAAGAGATATGACGCAGGTGTTTTCAGCTGACGTAATTTTAGTTGATGCCCGAGCCCGACGTGGGCTTGGCGTGGGCGCAGAGATGATGTGGGCCAAAGCAAACAAAATCCCTGTGATCACGTGGGCGCCACTCGACAGTCACTATCGCAAAAGTGAAACAACTATTTTGGATGTTCCAGTAAAGGACTTTATTCACCCTTTTATAGAATCCCTCAGTGATCAGATTGTTTCCTCATTAGAAGATGCCTCACTCGCTATCAAAAAGGTACTATCTGACCCAACGTTTACCCCAAAGAGCCTTGAATATGTGGCATCTTGCATGGAATACTACATGGCTAAAGGCTTTCCGGACGATCTACCAATGCAAGAAATTGTCTCATCAAATGAATCATTAAGAACCAAAGTAGAGAGCTTTTTAGAAGCAGTAGGATCATAGGGTGCATGGCTGTTTACCCTATGATTTTGCTCATGATACAGTACTCAATACTGTAGTCGATTAGCGGACACTCCTGATAAAATCATTGTATTTTAAAATGAAAGTTGATAAATTTGCTGTTTATGCATAACTTTAATGATTTATTTAGACATAACGACGAAAATCTCGACACTTTCCTTAAGCAGGCAGAGCCGCTCACCCAAGCCTTTGGCCTTGATGTATTTTTTTATAATGCTATAGAAGAAAATGGGCAGTTTGCAAGTATTTGTACACATACAGATGCCATGGGCAATTTTTGGGAGAATCACCGCTACCACGAGATGGATTATTACGTAAGCCCATCACGTCTAAAAGAGGGCTATTTTTTTCTCGATTATGATGGTAACTACAAAAAGTATATGGATAGTGTTTCACAAGCCTATCCACTCTATCACCCCTTACTGATTATAAAAAAAGAGGGGAGTAAGGCACATCTCTTCGGCTTTGCATCCAAAAAGCCCATGCCTGCACTTCCATCTCTTTATCTCAATGGCCTACCGATGCTCAATAGTTTTATACATCACTATTTGCAATCACAAAAACCATTAGATCCAATACTCGACATTGCACAGCTGCGTGGTCAGAAGAATTTTTATGGCAAAACGTATGGGGAAGAGAGCCTTCTAGGACAAACCACGAACACTTTGCTCCTTACGCAATTAGGAGTGCCTAAGATCCTCATACACTCTGCGCAAACACTTACCAATAGAGAAAAAGAGGTGCTCAACGCCTATCTCGACCATAAATCTGCAAAAGAGCATGGTCAAGAGCTTGGGCTTTCCTACCGCACGATACAGTCCTACATCGTCAACATTAAGAATAAGCTGGGTGTTTTAACGCGAGATGAGCTCCTCGAACAGGGAACACGTCTGAAAATGGCCGGTTTTTTACACACTACCAACTAAATCATTTCAGAATCTCATAGTGCGTTATGAAAAACCCAGCGGAATGCATCCGCCGGGCTTTTATGAACTAGTTCAGCTGAATATAGGCTATAGCAAATAGAGAACCGGTAAAAGCAACATCTTGTGCTGTTGTTACTTCAACACTGATCAGATCACCAGGGTTGATTCCCCACGACCCGATGAGTGGGTAGTATCCATCAGCCTTTATTTCGGAAGTTGCTACGCTTGTCGCTTTACCATTCACAACAAGAGTTACCGTAATTGGAGTAATGCTTTCAGCTGAAAGGCTACTTATTACAACTCCTCCTAGAACTTCTGAAGTTGGAATAAGTGCAGGGTATTCCACATTTACGAGCTCCGATGCCGGATAGGTAATGTAATCGCCTAAAAATGCTGAATAGGTTTTATTCTCTCCAAGTGGAACGGTCACAAGACCTGAAAAGCTATAGCTTGTGCTTCTTCCAGATGGTCCCTGCAGACCCACTGGGCCACTTTGACCAGGAATTCCCTGTGGCCCCTGTGGACCCGTAGCACCTGTAGCGCCAGTATCACCTTTTGCACCAGTCGCGCCCGTAGCGCCTGTAGAACCAGTTGCGCCTGTGGCTCCTGTAACACCTGTGGCTCCCTGAGCTCCTGTAGCACCGGTTGCACCTATAGCGCCTGTAGAACCAGTTGCCCCAACATCGCCTTTTGCACCGGTTGCACCTGTAGCGCCAGTTGCTCCTGTAACACCTGCGGCTCCTTGAGCTCCTGTAGCACCGGTTGCACCTGTAGCGCCCGTAGAACCAGTTGCCCCAACATCGCCCTTTGCACCGGTAGCACCAGTTGCGCCGGTAGCTCCTGTAACACCTGCGGCTCCTTGAGCTCCTGTAGCACCAGTGGCGCCGACATCACCTTTTGCGCCTGTAGCACCAGTTGCGCCGGTAAATCCTGTATCACCTTTGGAACCAGTTGCGCCCGTAGCCCCAGTGCATCCTGAACACCCTGTAGGACCTGCAAGCCCAGCTATGCCGCGAGCACCAGCTGCACCTGTTGGACCAACATCACCTTTTGGACCCGTAGGGCCTGCAGGACCTGTAGGTCCTGTAGGTCCTATAGCCCCGCCAGGAGATGAACTTTTATTTGATTTATCAGAACACTTAGAATCCTGGTCATCTCGATTGTAATTTTGAGCTATTAGGTTCTGAACGTATTCAGGAAATTGATACAGCCAATCCTTCTCATCTTCATAAGCAGGTTTATTTGACTTCTGTTTTTTGACAGGAGCAGCTTTCTGCTCTTGCACCTTTTTTTTAGGCTGTTTGTGAACGAAGTTATTCGCTGCATGTGCAACACTTCCAATTTGCAACGGCAACACTAAGACCAAAGTTTTATAAAAAAATGACCATCTCATCTAGACACCCCTTATTATTTGTGTGTTGCCAATACAAAAAAACAGATTTGTCGATATTGGTCAACATAAAAACAAAATTTTCTAAGGGAGTTCTAAAATCAAACTCACTTTACCGCATGACATACAGTATCAAGAAAACCCAACAGTTTAGTATACTTTTATCCAATAGAGGTTATTACTTATGAAAAAATCAATAAAAAGAGATGGATATGTTTTACAGTACACCATCGAAGGGGAGGGAACTCCCACCCTCGTAATTGGCAGTGCGCTCTTTTACCCTAAAAGCTTTTCACACAACCTCAGAAATCATTTACGTATGGCTTTTGTTGACTGGCGCGGGTTTTCTCCAACCGAAGGCTCTCTTGAAAATCTCTCACTCGATACTATTTTGGAAGATATCGATGCACTACGTAAAGAGATCGGTTTTGAAAAATGTGTTGTTATGGGCCACTCTGCACATGGACTTCTCGCATTAGAATATGCAAAAAAATTTCCTCAGGCAGTCACACACGTGGTAATGATCGGCATTTCTCCCAATCTAAACGAGCAACATCATGCGGCGGCAGTTAGAAACTGGGAAGAAAATGGCTCACCAGAAAGAAAAGCAGCTCTCCAAAAGCGCATAGAAGAACTTCCTGACGAGGCCTTACATACACTTCCTGCCGGCCAGAGGTTTGTAGAGTGGTATGTACGACGAGACCCTCAAGCTTTTTATGACTACACCTACAACTCGGCACATCTTTGGGAGGGCATTTGCCCCAATATGGCTCAGTTTGACTATCTGTATGGAGTAGCACTACGGGATCTTGACTGCACTCAAGGGCTCTCATCCTTTACTAAGCCCATTTTTTTAGCTCTTGGTCGCTATGACTATATCGTAGCACCACCAAGCGCCTGGGACCCGATCATGCCTCATTTTCATAACGCAACGCGTACAGTATTTGAAAAGAGTGGCCACTCGCCCCAGCATGAAGAACAGCCGCTCTTTGATGCAGCATTACTGCACTTCTTACGTAAATAACGATAAGATAATCCACACACTCACTATCAATACCGTAACACTTGCGGTATTGTCTTTTTTCAATTTTCATTAGCATTCTTTACATAAAAACAAAAAAACGGTAAACTTTTCTTTATGAAAAAAGATTTCGATGCCTTTTTTAGACATAACCTTGCCTGCCAAAACAAACTTGATTCTTTACGCGATATTATAAAGAGAAATTTTGGAATTGATGACTTTTGGCATGTGACGCTGCACGAAAATGGAATGGTCGCAAACGTCTCAACCCACTACGAACAGTGGGGCTACTTTTGGGACCAAAACCACTACACCAATCTAAATTTTCTTATAGCACCTTCTAAGCTGCGAGATTCCACTTTTCATCTACAAAATGACACAAAATTTACTGAAATAACAGACTCATTTAAGCACATTTATCCCCAACATCACCCTTTTATCATGATCCGTAAAGAGGGGAAAGATAAAGCTCATATTTTTGGCTTTGCCGCCCGCGAACATAGGCCAAATCTGCCTGCCTTTTACCAAAATAACCTCCCAATACTCACAAGCTTTCTTACACACTACCTGAGCTCTATACCAAGATCGCGCGATGAGCACATGATCAACCTTGCCGCCCTAAAGGGCCGAAATTGCTATTATAATGGAAGCTACGTAGATGAAGTAGATCCTACACCATTTTTTAAGCAGATCGGGATAGATCCATGCTTCCTGAATGCTGCCAAACAGCTTTCAAAGCGCGAAAGGCAAGTTTTGGACGGCTGCTTGAATCACAAAAATGCTCCTGAAATTGCTCAAGAACTGGGCTTATCTGCACGTACCATTCAATTTTATCTTGATAACGCCAAAAACAAACTGGGCATCTGCTCTCGCGAAGAGCTCTTTGCCCATGCTGATGTCCTGAAAGTGCTTCTACACAGTTAAAATCTCGGTGTCCTAAACATCACAGCCTGCTATACTCTCTCGGAAATTTGAGGGTATTTATGAGTTTTGGTGTTGGTGGGATTTCTGATTGTAATGCTGTAGCTATTCTCGATCCCCTGGATTCAAAAAAACCATGTGTATACACTAGAGTATTTAATGCCGTAATGGTGGAGCTTCAAGGCCATAGGCTTAGCCAATCCTTCGAACATTGGAATATCTCTTCTCCTCAGGCTCTTCAAAAGGTGTTTGGGTGCGCAGAAATAAAAGCTATCAATAAAATTCTCCAACGATACCTTCTGCTTCGTCTTGGACCCTCTAACCTTGAAAAAGATCTCAATCTTCTTGGCGTTTCAACTATTGGGCAAATCCTCAGTCCGAATAACAGCATCTACACAACACTTGAAAAGCTCTTTGTGCGTACCCAACCGTGCCCCCCCAGATACAGATAAAATGCTTCGTATACTCGGAGCATATATGAAAACAGGGTTTACCCCCGCTAAAATAATAAAAATATTCGATAGATCATTCGTATTTGATCACTCAGACCTTCTTGATATCCTCTTTCGTCCTATCGAAGTTCTTAAAGTAGATGATCGCTGCCGTTTAGCTTTTTATATTTCTATGTCGCTTGGATTTATTGACAAAATTGAGACAACTTTGCCTCAAGATCTTTGCCCAAAAATGACAAATGCTGTCACGCTTGTTAATGAAATGCTGGCTAAAGCAAGAGCATCAAGTATCAATACAAGTGCTAGACCCGAAACTCCGCCGCTACAGTTCAAGATCTCAAAGCCCGACATTGCCGCTTTACCAAACTTTATTCCCCACGCGGCAAATTCCTGCTATATGGCAGCGACACTTGTTCCTCTTGCGTATGTCTATGACTCACTCGTTCAAGCTTCTTTTAAAAAGTTTGAGCGTATGGTGGTTACAGCTGCACGAGATCAGTTTCGCGCACTGTATACGCAACTAAAAGCTGAAGCCATAACAGAAATTTCTATAACCCAAGTAAACTTCCTTCGCTTAGCTCTGCAGACTTCATACGACTACCGATTTTTCAAACCAACAGAACGTACACAGGAAGATGCTGGTGATTTTCTCATGTGTATACTTCAGGACCTTCTTCAGAAGAAGCCGAAAGGGCATTTCATCGAAAAGCGCACCTTCCAACCAGTTGAACCTGGTACAGAAATTGAACCTGAACAGTACGATTACAGTGCCGCGTTTGCTACCCATTACAAAAACCTCGATGAAGTAATGAAAGATATTACGATTTGTCAAGGTCTTACTTTTAATGAGCTTGTAACAGGGGTCTGTCCAACGAACGATGTTGACCGTAATGCCTATCGCAAAGATCCAAATGGCGATGGCCCAAAATTTCGAACCGTTATGGCTCACAATCAAGAGCAGCTTTTGGTCGAATCTGTTGAAAATGCTCCCGAATTTTTCTGTGCTCGGCTACGACGCTTTTCGCAAAATCCACAAACGGGCCTGCGCACCAAAGATAAGACTCCGATTGCCCATAGCCTCAAGGTAGAATTTGAGGTTAAAGAGAGCGATGAAAAAGTGGGATATGATCTTCAAGCTATTACAGTACATAGCGGCCAGACTCTCGATGGTGGCCACTACTACTGCTACCTTCTTTATGATGGCAAAATCTACAAATATGATGACCTCATAGGCGTTGAACTTGTGGCAGATGAAGCCAAAGTATGGCAAGATGTCCTTACCAACGGCTATATCTTCCACTACAAAAAATCCACAAAAACATAAGCTCAAGCCAAGCCCGAGTACAAGTTGAATTTTACACTTCACTCATATATACTATTTCGTAAATTTGAGGGTATTTATGAGTTTTAAAGTTTCTTCGGTTTCTAGTTTTGACTTGATTGACGTTCCTTTTCGTATGGATAACGAAATCGAAACAAATAACTTGTATTATAAAGTATTCGATACTATCACCATCCAGATGCCAAGACATCCACTAGTTGAAACATTTCGGCGTACAAAGATTCGATGCCCCTATGATCTTAAAGAGCTCTACAGCGAATCCGAAATAGCTACTATTAGAAACATTCTAGACCTCTATTTTATCCTCTATATTGGTGCTACGAATATTGTAATAGATTTGGACCGTCTTGGAGTTCCAACTGTTCAAGATATTCTAAGCCCAAAAAATGACATCTATGCAAAATTTCAAAAGCTTGTGGAGATTCCGGAGAACTGCAGTAAACATATGGCTAATATGCTTAAGACGTTGAAATCTTACTTTAAAATAGCCATTACCCCAGAAAAAATAATAAAATTAATAGATCGCTTAGAAACTTTTGACCACTCACAACTTCTTGCCTTTCTCTACGATCCCATTGAAAAACTCAAGGAAGATGAACGATGCCGGTTAGCCTTTTATCTTTCCTTCTGCGTTGCGTTTATACATCTTACTCCAGAGCAAGATCCTCAAGATCTTTCACCTGAAATGACGCAAGTTGTTCGAGATATTAATCGCAGGCTTCGTAAAATAAAAAGCGAAACCCCTAATAACTTTGTTCAGATAACACCGCCACTTCAATTTTTATTCAAAAAGCCGGATATAGCCGCTTTACCAAACTTTATTCCCCACGCGGCAAATTCCTGTTACATGGCAGCGACACTTGTTCCTCTTGCGTATGTCTATGATCCACTTGTTCAGGCCTCGCTAAAGCGATTTGAACATATGGAAAAAACAGATTCACGAGAGCAATTTTGCTCCCTATATTCCCAGCTAAAATCAGAAGCGACAGTAGAAATTACTATAGATCAGGTACATAAACTTCGTGTTGCTTTGCAACGTGAGTTTGAGTATCGCTTTTTTACACCTAATCAGTCCACCCAGGAAGATGCAGGTGACTTTCTCATGTGTATACTTCAGGACCTTCTTCAAGAGCCGCCGACAGGCAAGTTCCTCCAAAAACGCACTTTTCAATCAGTAGACCCAGATCAAGAGAAAGAACCTGACCTGTACGACTACGAAACCGCACTTAGCACCAAATACACAAAGCTAGACGAAGTAATGAAAGATATTACGATATGTGAAGGACTCTCTTTTAATGAGCTTGTCACCGAGGTCTGTCCGACAAACGATATAGACCTCAACGCCTATCGTAAACATCAAAATGGTGAAGGCCCTAAATTTCAAAGTATTATGGCACACCATCAAGAGCAACTTTTGGTCGAATCCGCTGAAAGTGCACCCGAATTTTTCTGCGCACGACTAAGACGTTTTTCACAAGACCCAATAACTGGTGTGCGCAAAAAAGACAACACGCCTATCCAACCTAGTCGCAAGCTTGAATTTCATATCAAAGATAGCGATAATACAGTAGCATACGACCTTTGTGCCGTTACAGTACATAGCGGCAAGACTCTCGATGGTGGCCACTACTACTGCTACCTGCTTCATGATGGCAAAATCTATAAATATGATGACCTTACAGGTGCCGATCGTGTAGTAAATGAAGCTTCGGTATGGCAAGATGTCGTCTCGAACGGCTATATCTTCCACTACAAAAAAAGAACGTAGCTCCAGTAACTCTTATTCTTATTCTTGGTCTTATTCTTGGAAGCCTTTTGCAAAGCTAAGCACGACCTTACAAGTTGGTCTAGAGGTTCTTAATCTCTTTAGGCCTGAAAGGCCGACATATCATAGCCTAGGTCAGAGCGTAAGCGGAGGCCTAGGAATTCAATTACGTTCAATTTTGAGCCCTGAAAGGGCGGCATCGATTTCTATCCATAAGTGCCGTCCTTACAGGACTCTAATATATTTTAATCCTTTATTCCTAGGCCTCCGCTTACGCTTCGACCTAGGCTATATCATGCCGGCCTTTCAGGCCTTAAGAGGATCTAAGATCAATAATTAGGATAGGTCATAGAGGTGGCAAGCGACAAAATGGTTGGGCTTTACCTCTTTTAGGCGCGGAGCTATGTGGCGACAGCTTTCTGTTGCATAGGGGCAACGGGTGTGAAAGACGCAGCCAGAGGGCGGATCAACAATAGATGGGGGATCACCCACAATACAGAGCTTAGCAGGCTCGTACGAAGCATCAGGATCTGGCGTAGGAATACTTGCCATCAACGCCTGAGTATATGGATGGAGCGGCTCAGAAAACACATCTTGTGCAGGCGACACCTCCATAACACGCCCAAGATAGAGCACCAGAAGGCGGTGGGCAAGATAGCGCAAGGTTGCAAGATCATGTGTGATGAAAAGATAAGAAATCCCATGCTCTTCTTGGATTTTTTTCAGCAGCAGAATAATTTGCGCAACAACTGAAATATCAAGAGACGAAAGCGGCTCATCACAGATAAGAAGCTTTGGCTTTACACTGAGCGCTCGAGCGATACTTACGCGCTGCTTTTGGCCGCCACTCAGCTGGTAAGGATACATCCTGGCAACGCTGTGAGGTAGCTGCACCATATTTAAGAGCTCTTTTATATACTCCTCAACGGTGCCTTCGTGGGCCACTTTGGAGGTGGTTATGGCCTCTTTCAGATGTCCTTCCACAGTCATGCGTGGATTTAGGGATGCATCAGGGTCCTGAAAAATCATCTGCATGCCACGTATTGCCTTACGGAGCTCTCGTGAACTTAGACTTGTAATTTCTTTGCCATCAAAAAAGAGTCTTCCATGTGTGGGCGAGCAGATGCGCATAAGCGATTTCGCAAGCGTAGATTTACCACATCCGCTCTCTCCCACAATGCCCAAGGTTTCGCCTAAATAGCCCTCAAGATCAACATCGCGAAGAGCCATAAAACGGCTGTTCTTCATCTGGTATTCAACATCGAGCTGTTTTACTTCAAAAAGGGGAGTGCTCATTTGGCTTGTCTCCTAAAACAACGGCATTGATGATCGGCACCTACGAGTTCAGGCGCTTTTTCAGTGCATATTTTCATGGCGTAAGGGCAGCGCGGCATAAACGAACACATGCCAAGATACTGACCTATCTGCGGAGGCGACCCCTGAATAGGTTTTAGGGAGGATGCTTCATGTTCTTTTAGACGTGGCAAACAGCCCAAAAGTGCCTCTGTATAGGGATGCTCGGGCTTTGTAAATATCTCTCGTATCGTTGCCTGCTCTACAATATTGCCAGCATACATTACCGCAACACGGTCTGCAATTTTTGCCACAACGCCCATATCGTGCGTAATAAAAAGCAGGCTCATGCCCATCTCTTTTTGCAGCTGCATCAATAGGTCTAGCACCTGGGCTTGAATGGTTACATCGAGCGCCGTTGTGGGCTCATCCGCAATAACGAGCTTAGGCTTGTTAACAAGCGCCATAGCAATAAGAAGGCGCTGTCTCATACCGCCAGAAAGCTCATAGGGGTAAGCTGCAAGGCGCCTCATACAGTCAGAAAAGCCAACCTGCCTCAGCATCTCACTTGCTGCATGGTAGCGTTCTTCTTTTGTTGGATAAAGCTCCGTGCTCATCGTCTCCATAAGCTGCGTGCCTATCTGCAGAGTGGGGTTTAGGCAGCTAAGTGGGCTTTGAGGGATAAAGGCAAGGCTTTTACCGCGCAGTGCTCTCATTTCGCTTTGCGATTTTTTTAAGAGATTTTGCCCTTGAAACTCTATTGTGCCTCCAGCCACTTTTGTAAGCGGGGAGCGAAAGAGGTTCATGATCGACATAGCAGTAATGGTTTTACCAGAACCAGACTCACCAACTAATGCAAGAGTCTCGTGAGGATAGAGCGTAAAAGAGACATCGCGTAAAAGCGGCTCTGGACCAGATGGTGTATCGAGCGTTACATGAAGGTTTTTTACTACTAAAAGCGGTTCCATCATGACCCCAGGCTACGTCTTGATTGCGGGTCCAGCATATCGCGAAGACCATCTCCAAGCAAGTTAAAGGAAAATATAGTGAGCGTAATAGTAACCGAAGGGATAAATAGGCGCCATGGATAAAAGCGCATAGAGCCAAGAGCGTCGCTTACAAGTGATCCTAAGCTTGCAAGGGGCGGCTGCATGCCGATGCCTAAAAAGCTTAAAAAGGCTTCGGCAAATATTGCCTGAGGAATGCTCAGCATGACAATGCAGGTAACAGGCCCAGATATGTTGGGTAAAATGTGTCGCATGATAAGGCCACCTGTGCCAACACCGAGTGAGCGAGCTGCACGAAAATATTCAGTCTCTTTAATGCCAAGAACAAGGCTTCTTGTAATACGCGCCATCTGAATCCACCCAATAATCACCATAGCTGCAAGGATAGGTGCAAAGCCCGGGCCAATAATCACCGTTATCAAAATAGCAAAGAGCAGGTAGGGTAGGCAAAAGATCATCTCTGCAATACGCATCATCACATGGTCTGTTGTACCACCGGCAAGGGCCGCAATCATACCCCACGTTACGCCAAGCAAAATATCGATGCAGGCAGCTGCAAGGCCGATTTCTAGCGAGATGCGCAGGCCCACGCATACGCGCGTCCACATATCGCGGCCAAGTTCATCGGTACCAAAAATATGCTCAAAAGAGGGCGCCATATTTTTAGAAGGGAGGTTTGTCTCCTCAAAGGTGTAAGGGCTAAGCAAGGGTCCAAAGATTGCCAAAAGGATAAGTACACAGAGTATTGAGGAACCAATTAAAATACTTTTATGGGATCGGATCACCGAAAAAAGCGAGCGCGGCTTGTGGTATTTGGGTTCATGCAGGGCGAGTATGGCAGCTCTATCGTCTTGTGTAAGTGGTATCATGTTGCGGTTGCCTTTGCTACTTTATTCATCTTTAATTCACGCTTGATTTCTGGATTGAGAAGAGCTGCAAGCAGATCGATGACGGTATGATTAAATATCAAAAGAATACTGTAAAAAAGAGTAAGACCACCAATTACAGGAAAGTCGCGGTTAATAACGCTGTTTACAAACCAAGACCCAAGACCTGGAATGCCAAACACACGCTCAACAGCAAAGCTCCCGACAAGGACGTTTGTAGTAACAGGACCAAGATAGGTAAGTATTGGTATAATGGCATTTTTGAGTACATGAACAAAAATCACTCGTGGTTCAGAAAGCCCTTTGAGGCGCGCCACCTGCACATACTCTTTGGTAAACACTTCAAGCATATTTACACGCAAAAGCCTTGCAATATAGCAAGCAGGACCTACCGCTAAGGCAAGGGCCGGCAGCACTGTGTGGGCAAAAGTGCCCCAGCGTGCTACGGGAAAGATCTGAAAGTAAAAGGCAAAGACAAACTGCAACGCTGCCGCAAGCACAAAAGTAGGAACAGAAACCCCCAAAACAGCACAGGAGGTGAGCGCCACGTTGCTATAGCCACGACTGTTAAGTGCCGAAAAGGCTCCAAAGAGAATGCCAAAGGGGATTGCAAAGCAGAGAGCTTCAAGACCGAGTGTGGCTGATATTGGGAGGCTACCAAAGATGATCTGGTTTACCGTCTGCGAAGGGTATTTGAGCGAGGGGCCAAAGTCGAAGGTAAAGACCTGCAGGATGTAGCGAGAGTACTGTAAATGAAGAGGATCATCTAGGCCATAGTAATGTTTAATAGCGCGTAGGGTCTCGGGAGGAGCCGTTATTGACTCTTCAGCAAATGGATCTCCCGGCACAAGGTGCATAAGAATAAAGGTGGCTGTAGCGATGGCAAACAGCGTAAGCACCGATATTCCTAACCTTCTCAAAAGAAATGTAAAAATCGATTGTAACATCTAATACCTTATCTTCACATAATCAGGCCACGACATGCATAATCTCAACGATAAAAAGGATAAAACGATATGAACGATAACAGCCCAAGGAATAACTGGCTAAGTATTATCAGAATATAACAGGATATGCATGATCGCTTACAGCGGCAGGATGAGTAGGATTAACAGGAATGCATGATGTACTATCATGCCTATCCTGGCGCCCTTGGCGATCCTGCATATCTTGTTTATTGTTTTATCGTTTGTATCGTTCTATCCTTCTTATCGTTAAGGTTTCACACTCTGCAAGAGGCTCTTAAGCTGTAATATGCGCTCAACCGATGCATCAAGCCGCTCTTCACTTATGCGTCCATCCCGTACTGCCTCTACAAGAGCTTTATGCACGCTCATCATAGCCGATGCTTGAGGGAGCGACTCCTTAGAAAACCCTCCTGCCACAATCAGCAGGTCGCAGCCAGCATTAAAAGCCTTTATAGCTGCATTCTCTAACGTTCCTGCCTGCAAAAGCGCACCCTTCATCAATAATGAATCGCTGATGATTATACCGTTAAAGCCCATTTTTTCCCGCAAAAGTCCTTGAAGAATGGTAGGGGAGAAGGTAGCGGCATTATCAGGATCAAGCGCAGGCACAACAATGTGCGCCGTCATAATAGCTTGAGCTTCACCTGCAAGCTCTCTAAAAGGGTAGAGTTCGATAGCTTCAAGATCCTCAAGTGAACGATCTACAACAGGCAAGCCATAATGCGAATCAACAGAGGTGTCACCATGACCGGGAAAGTGTTTAAGAACAGCAATAACATCGCCTTCACGATAGCCTTTAAGGGCAGCTTTACCAAAAAGCGCCACCTGAACTGGATCATCACTGAAAGATCTTTTGCCGATAACGGGGTTTTCGGGGTTAGAGTTAACGTCTACAACTGGCGCCATGTTCATATTGATGCCAACAGCGGTAAGTTCACGGCTTGAGAGCGCGGCAATCTTCTCTGCGGCGTCGGGATCGCCTGTTTGGCCTACATCCCAGTTGTGAGGAAGCTGAGTAAAGCCTTCTTTAAGTCGTGTGACGCGTCCGCCTTCCTGGTCGATCGCAATAAAGAGAGGGGTTTTTGCAAGTGACTGTAAATCAGCGCTTAAGCGATTAACCTGTTCTGGACTTGTGAGACCATTTGAGGCAATAAAGTAGATAATGCCTCCTACATGTGCCTCCTGAACAAGAGCTTTTGCCTCCTCATTTACCTCATGACCCATAAAGTGGACTATGAGGAGCTGGCCCACCTTCTCCTCAAGCGTCATTGCGCCCAAATGTGATATACAGAGTAAGAAACAGGCAAAATATCTCATAAATCCCCTAAGTAGTCCCTCACAATAGCAAAAGACTAATAAAAACCAAACATTTGAAATATTTATTTATATACTATAGAATGAGGGTAGAAGATAAAGAGGGCATTACTATGACCAAAATCACAAATAGCGACTCACTCAATAAGTACTATACAGACACTGTTGCAAAAGAAACTGGCATTAAAAAGAGCGATAAAACTCGGCTTATTGTCGTAGGTGATCATCTCGAGGCACGAAAGCTCTCCTTCTTCGAACGAATAGGTGCACTTTTTGGCGGAAAGGCCTCTTTCAAAAAAGTTGCAGAATTTTGTACAGATCATGAATTTAGAAGCAAAAGCTTTGCTGAATCCGTAACTAAATATAATAAAACACACCCAAAAGCCCCTGCATTTTATGTAGAGTTTACAAAAGGAAATAAAGGCCCACTTCAACCAGAACTAAAAAAAGCGTTTATTAACGATGCTATCGAACATCTCAAAACAGATAAAAACCCAGACCACCTCAATAAGTTACTTGCTGCACATGCCGAATTAAAAGATGACCTTGCAGTCTCAGGACCACTATACGAAGCGCTACAAGATGCAATCAAAAGCAAAAACCTTGACCTTGCAAGATCACTTTTAGCTCACTGTGACGAAACAGCAATTTTATGTACTGCATGCAACAAGGGCGACCTCGATGCAGTAAAAGGACTGCATCAAATGGGCGTTGATCTCAATAAGCCAGACACAACGAAAATGACCCCACTTATGT
This sequence comes from Verrucomicrobiota bacterium, assembly GCA_018239765.1. GTDB lineage: Bacteria > Chlamydiota > Chlamydiia > Chlamydiales > FEN-1388 > SZAS-7. The sequence goes on along the minus strand of JAFEGT010000031.1, from coordinate 2,588 downwards.
TTGCAGCAAGCCAGGGACATTCAAAAGTTGTTGCATTCCTCCTAGAAAAGAATGTGGACAACGGTGCCAAAATACTATACTCAGGTGATGCACTCCAGCAGGCGTCTCAAGGTGGACATCGTGAAGTGGTAGGAGTGATCCTTAACCATCCATCTACAAAAGTTACCCATGATCGGTTACTTGAACTTGCAACACAGTTTCCTACGCTACGAAAAGAGATCTGCAAATCAGCTGCAGCAAGAAAACTAGAAGGCGACAAATCGTTGCTTTTTCGAGTATGTACCGATCGCACCATTCCTCACCGTGAAGAACTGGCAAAAAAGCTTATTAAACATGGTGGCGACGAAGTATTAGGAGCTCTTGATCACGCCCCTGACCTTATTGAGCTCTTTGAAAACTATGGCAGTGAAAAAGTGGCAGAACAGCTCCTTCGTAGAGTGACAGATAGAACCGCAGCCGAGCTTAAGGCAAAGCAGAAAAAAGTCTGGGATCTGCCAAAAATATCTGAGGCTGATAGCCAGAGAATAGAAAACGCTGTTTTACGCAACCAAGAAAAACTTGATCAACTTAGTCAAAAAGAGCGCAGCAATCTTCTCTTCACTATTGCTCGCTCTTCTATGACGCCTACTCGCAATCAAGTAGACGCAATCACCAAAGGGTTTACCGACAAGGAGTTTTTTAACTCGTTGACTTGGCTGAAAGCTGAACTTACTAGACTTGGTGATGATGATGAATTAAAAGAGCCTGTAATCCATAAAGGCAAAATGATCATGCAGGCAGCTTCCTCAGTTGTAACTGACCGCATGAACGAAATCTTTGCTCAATTCAAGGCCTAACGCTCAAAGTATGCATCGTCAAGATCGAGTAGGCCCATTGGCGAAAGGGTAGCTCGCTTAAGGGCATCATTTTTACCATAGGGGAAGCTAAAGTAAAAGAGCGGCACCACGGGAGCTTCATCTGTGATGATGTCGAGCGCCTTTTGTAAAATCACCATGCGCTTCGTTGGATCAATTTCAAGATTAGAATCTGCTAACAGCTGTGTGTACGTAGCGTTTTCCCACCCTGTACAGTTGAGGCCATTGTCCTTTGTTTCAAAGACAGACAAAAAGCTCATAGGGTCGTAGTAGTCCGCAAACCATGCACCGGCTGCAATCTGGTAGTTTTGGGTAAGGATTTTTTCGTAGAAGGTATTTTCGGCGGTACCTTCAAGCGTGACATCAATCCCAAATGCTGCTTTCCAGCAGTGCGCCAAATATTCAGCTAGCTTCTGCATACGATCTGAGGTGATGTAGGTAAAGGTTATGCCAGGAAGGTCATTACGAGTTATGCCCATATCTAAAAGAGCCTCTTCAAAAAGCATTTGGGCTTTAGAGAGGTCATAGGTTGCCAATGCTTGGTTTACACCCATAGCAGGAGGCACAAGGCTTCCTGCAGGAAGCTGCGGGCCTTGCATAATTGTTGTGATCATATCCTGTCTGTTGCAGGCACACATAAGAGCCTGGCGCATTTTTGGGCTTGTAAAAGGCGCTTTAGTTACCTTTAAACGTAAAAATTGCGTACCGGCAGCAGGGGAGAATGACAACTTCTTTTCAGGATTAAGTGCCGCTTGACCCGCTTGGCTAAGAGTCGAAAATGGCGAACCTACCCAGTCAAGAGAGCCTTTTTCGAAGGCATCAAGTGAAGCCGAATCATCCATAAAACCAATAGTGGCACCTGTAAGCTTTACGGCAGCGTTGCCCCAGTATTTTTCATTTTTTACAACTTCTAGCTTTTCACCAGGTACAAACGTTGCTAGTTTGAAGGGGCCATTTGATATGAGAGCAGAATTGGTATCTTGCACCCATTTTTGATTTACAGGTAGGTATGCAGCAGTAGAAGTAAGCTGCAAAAAGTATGATGAGGACTTCTCTAAGGTCACAATGAGTGTTGAGTCATCAACGGCAAGAATACCGATAGCATCTCGTGACGATTTACCTTCATAGTAGCTTTTAGCGCCCTTTATATCAAAAAGCATATAGGCCATGGGCGCCTTTAGAGAGGGGTCAAGCATTGACTTCCAGCTCTCTTCAAAATCTGCTGCGGTAACTTTATCACCATTAGACCAGACCAGATCACGTAAGGTGAACGTGTAGGTTTTTAGATCTTGTGAAATTTGTATTTTGCTCGCACAGCCAGGAAAGATTTTTCCATGTTCATCAATGAAGGTAAGGCCTTCAAAAAGCATTCTGGAGATGTTTGTAGCGGTAAGATCCTGAGCTAAACGAGGATCGAGCGTTGCAATTTTTTGCTGAAGTGCAAGTCGTACTTCTTGAGGTTTTGGTTCATTTTTCGCGTTGAAGGTACAGCCTGTGATGGCAAGAAGGCTAATTGTGTAGAGCGGTAGTAGCTTCATGAAGATCTCCTGTCATTTGGTTCGATTGGTAACAAAGAACCCTCTTTCCAGTCAACACAAAACAAGATCTGCAAGATAAGAAAATACAAAAACAAGAAAATAAGAAAATAAGAAAATGCAAAACAGGATACGCAGGATCGGCTAAAGCCGGCATGATAAGCAGGATAGATAGATCCCCTGCCCTTGCCCCTGCCCT
>JAFEGT010000030.1:21855-22677 GCA_018239765.1 Verrucomicrobiota bacterium | reverse complement strand
GCTTTTTAACATATTGATAAAACCGGCTAAGAGGCATATCTCGGGCTATATTTTTGGCAAGTGTTGAATCTTGAAAAAAGAGTGCTAGCTCAAAGGGATTTGGCCCACTGAGTCCATGAATAAGTTTTGCAGGAACTTCCTGGCATTCAGCTAAAAAGCCATGAATACCCTGTTCTAAAAGGAGATCTCTTGAAATTTGATACTGCGATAAGACCCTTAGATAAAAATCTGCAGCTCGCTCTTTGTCACCAAATGACTCAGGAAGCATTAAAGCGCACTGTTTATCGCGATTGAGCTCAGCAATATTGGATCCATGCTGTATGAGTAGGCGTACCATATCAGCGTGATAGCCCCTTGCAGCCTCATGAAGAGGGCTATTTACACTGTCGTCAACTTCTAAAACATCTGCGCCTCGTTGAATCATAGTATCGGCAAGACGACAAAAACCCTGCCCTGCAGCATAGTGTAGTGGAGATTTTCCCTCTTTATGAACTGTAAGATCGGCTCCCACCTCTACAAGAATAATAGCTACCTTTTCTTGACCCTCTTTTATTGCGTCGACAAGAAGGAGTGATGCTACGTTTGCTACATTGAGGCCAAAAGCTGCATTAGGGTCTGCTCCAAGATGGATAAATTGGCGACAAAGCCGATATTCTTTTTGCTCGAAAGCTAACCGCAAAAGGTCTGTATATGACCCGAAGGCTATGCCAATTTTTTGCGGTTCTGCTTTGAGTAGGTCGAGAGCTACATGGAAGGTTCTGTTTTGGCAAGCTACATAAAGAGGATCTTGTTTGCGTTTTTCTGCTTCGAGGTTTAAAAATC
>JAFEGT010000030.1:0-21710 GCA_018239765.1 Verrucomicrobiota bacterium | reverse complement strand
TTTTTACAGCATCGAAAGAAATTCCAAAGCTTATCCACCTGCCGATTGTGCTACTTTTGGCCTGTATAGCCAAGGCCCCTTGGGATGAAACAAGCTCACACTCTTCTAAGTTGGCATCGTGTGCCCAGCTGTGCTTGGAGTCGAATGCCTCAAAGAAATCTACTCTATCTGCCCCGACGAACGTCATAGTACACCTTATAGGTAAATGCAAGTATGGCTATTGTAAAAAGGCATAATGCTCCCGATGGCATAAACTTTGTCATATACCAGCGATAGGCAAAAAAGAGCACGAGCATGCCTAAAAGAGAAAAGATAACACGATGCCATTTGAAAAAAAGTGAGCTAAGGAGCCCGATTGCAAAGATTGTACTCATCAAAAGTGAAGCAATAGAGCCTGCTGCAAAATAGCCAATAACCCCGCCCACAAGCAGTAAGAGGCTATATCCTGTAATTACTGAATTAAATATATTCATAAATTCTCCCTGGTTTGGAATAATTGTGACAGAATCAACAAAAGATGTACACCATGACTCTGGCTAACTTTACAACAACACAATTTCCTATAATTCGTCCACGAAGATTACGACGTCATGCTTGGCTTCGCGATATGGTGCAAGAGCATTATGTGGGACCCAAAGATCTTGTTTGGACAGTTATTATTCGAGAAGATCATGTAGATCCAACAATTCCTGGTATGCCAGGATCGCCCCGTTTATCGATTAGAGAGTTGGTAGAACGTGCACAGGAGGCTGAAGACCTTGGCATTCCTGCTATTGCCTTTTTTCCCCACGTGGAACAGCATCTTAAAGATGAATCTGCTTCAGAGGCTTTAAATCCAGGCTCACTTACCATTCGTGCTATAGAAGCGTTGAAGAAGCATTGTCCAAATCTTGGCGTAATTTCTGATGTGGCGCTTGATCCCTTTACTTCCCATGGCTTTGATGGTCTTATGAAGGGTGATCAGGTAGATAATGATTCAACCCTTGAGCTTCTTGCAAAAAGCGTGCTTTTGCATGTACAGGCTGGTGCCGATGTGATTGCTCCATCAGAAATGATGGATGGAAGAATTAAAGTTCTGAGGGAGACTCTCGATGGTGCTGGTTATCAAGATGTTAGCCTTCTTTCCTATTCTGCTAAATACGCTTCTGCTTTTTATGGGCCTTATAGAGGTGGCATTGGTTCTTTAGGGAACTTGGGTAAGGGCGATAAGAAAACCTTTTATGTAAACCCCGCCAACAAGGCCGAAGCGTTGCGTGAAGTGTCACAAGACCTTTTGGAAGGTGCTGACATGGTAATGGTAAAGCCGGGATTGCCCTACCTTGATGTGATATCAGCTATTAAAGAGACCTTTCATGTGCCAACTTTTGCGTTCCATGTAAGTGGTGAATATGGCTGCTTAAAACTTATGCATGAAGCTGGCTTTATGGACTTTGCTCGAGCATTTCATGAGGTGCTTATTTCTTTCAAACGCGCAGGGTGTGATGGTATTTTAACCTATGGCGCGCTTGAATACGCACGACTTTTGTAGAGTTTAGAGTTTTTGCAAAAAGCTCTATAGACAAATAAATCATCCATTTGATACACCTGAATAGGTTCACCTTTCAAAACCTAGGAGTATCGTATGAAATTTCAAAATCGTGCGTTAGGGCTTATGTGGGGCATTGTTTTTGCCATTACCACAGCCTCTACACCTGCATCATGCGCAGGAAAATTTGAGTATGAAAAAGGAATGCCAGCAAAGCATGCTGTTGCTAAAAAGGCAGACCACAAGAAGAAATCTTGTTCTTCTTCAAGTTCATCTAGCTCATCAAGTTCGTCTAGTTCTTCAAGCTCATCTAGTTCATCGTCATGCAGTGACAAACCAAGAGTTTGGGACTATGTGATTGTGGGAGCGGGTTCTGCTGGATCTATTCTTGCAAGAAAGCTCTCTGATAACAAAAAGAAAAGCGTTCTTGTCATCACTGATGGCCAAAACAGAAATAACGACCCTACAATACTTGCAGCTCCGAGTGATCCTGACCTTTATGAGGATCTTTGGAAACTTACAGACGATCCACAGTATGCTGAAAACTATGTCGTAAGAGTCTTTTCACCTTTTGGGTACGTTGCCTACAGTGAAGGAACGCCATGGGGTGGAAGTTCTGCTCACAATTACATGGTAGCTGTTCGAGGAACTCCAGATATTTATGATAGCTGGGCAGCAATTTCTAATAACCCACAGTGGTCATATGCAAATATGCTTCCACTTATGAAGGCTCTTGAGACCTACAATCCATGCGGCACATTTAATTCTGCTGAGCGTGGCTCATCTGGTCCAATTAACCTTACACAAAACCCACCTGTGTTTACTGATCCACTTACAGTTGCACTTGATACAGCAACAACAGTTGGCTTTATTGATGACTATAACGATGCAACGGCTGTAAGTACCACCGGCCACAATTATGTTGGCTATTCAGCTCTGCAGGCCTTTGCTACCCTTGGAGATTCTCAATGTACACCTGGAATTGAGCGTTCTGGTTTTCGCAGCTGGTCAGGAAGAGAATTTCTTGATGCATCAGTTGTAACCCCGGATGGTCACGGAAGACATGGTAGAAAACTCCACATTGCTTCAAATGCTCATGCAAATAAAGTGCTCTTTAAAGGTACTCGAGCAGTTGGCATACAGTATGTAGTTGAAAAAGATGGCAATCAGACTGCGCACAATGCATATGGTAAGGAAATTATCCTCTGTGCTGGTGGAATTAACTCTGCTGCTATCTTGGAGAGATCAGGTATTGGTGATCCAGCAGTTCTCGGACCTCTTGGAATTGATGTTCTTGTACCAAACGTAAACGTTGGCAACAACCTTATCAACCAGTATGGAGCTACAATTGTTGCAGCGGTCCCAACTGAAAACTTTGCAAATCAAGCGTATTGGAACTTAGCACAAAATCCATCACAGCCAACATTTGATCCAGTCTACTTCTATCCAGATGATAATGAGAGAAGAGTTCAGATTGATATGTTGCCGTACCCATATGGAGCGCCATTTGCGGGAATTTGCCAGACATTTATTTTGGAGCCACAGAGTGTTGGAAGTTCACACATCGTGAGCCGAAATCCTCTTGTACAACCAATTGTTGATCTGAATATGTATTCAGACGGTGACTATCTTACAAATGGCACAGATGCTAACAAGATTGTAACTGCTATGAATCTTATCGCATCTGGTGTTGGCGTGTCTAACATGGTTCAGCCTCCAGCTGATCTATTCCAAAATCCTCCTGGATTAGATGCTTCCAAGGACAAACCTCTTTTTGACTTTGCAACAAATGGCGGTCTTCAACCTGAATCTCATATTATCGCAACAACACGCATGGGTACTTCTGTGAACGATGGCGTTGTAGATGGTGATCTCAATGTATTTGGGGTTTCACACCTTAAGATTGCAGATATTGGTGTTCTGCCGGTTGAACCAAATGGTAATACCTGCTACGCAGCCTATCTGGTAGGCCTTCGTGCAGCTTCCATACTCGGTGCTCCAGTACCACCTGCTCTTTAATAACAAATGCCCCTACTGTGGAAAGTAGGGGCATTTTTTTACTCATCTAGGAGATTGTCAGATGAAATTCTCTCTTCTTCCAAAAATTTTTACATTCGTGTTGTCGTCGCAGCTTTTGTGCGCGGACAACACTTCTTGGCTGGATACAATCGAACAAACAGTCAATAAAGCACTTGTATCTGTAGGAATAAAATCCGATGAAGCTGAAAATGACACAAGTGATACAAGTAGTAGCTCTCATCATGCAAGATGTATTAACTGCCCTCCAGGAAAGATTGGTCCTCAGGGTGAGCGTGGCGACACTGGTCCCACAGGTCCAATTGGCCCTCCTGGGCTGAGAGGTCCAACAGGTCCCGTAGGCCCTACAGGTTCTGGCCCAACAGGTGCGACTGGCGAAATTGGTCCCACAGGTCCAATTGGTCCAACAGGCCCTGCAAATGGTCCACCGGGCCCTACTGGCCCGACAGGTGTAGGCGCTACAGGCCCTACTGGCCCCACAGGCCCAACTGGCGCTACAGGCTCGAATGGCTCAATAGGCCCCGCCGGCCCAGCTGGTCCTCAAGGTCCTCAAGGTCCTGCCGGTCCTCAAGGTCCGATAACCTACCACTTTGCAGGAGCAAATTTCACGGGCAACTCGTTTTGGCTGGTAGATGCTGTACGCGATGGTACACAAAACAGTGTGCAGCAAGGAATTGTACAGGCTGTTTTTGGCTCTGCAAGTTCAGCAACTGCCCATGTGCTAGTTACAAACGCTCCATCGGCTTCATATAACTTTGTGCTCTATGTATATAATTCAAATCTGACTCTTTCGGGTACATATCCGCTTGGAACGGCAGCGCCTGGAGTGATTACTACACTTGGCCCTGTTTCAGTAAATGTTGCAGCAGGTCAGGGTATTGGAATTGCCGTATCAATTTCCCCTGGCGGCGGTGGCGAGTACTTAACATGTAATTTGCAGTTGCAGTAATATAAAAATTTAACGGATGTGATTATATGAAATATCTATTGTTGTGTATGGGAATCATGATGAGCCAGCTTGCTGCTGTAGACGTTCCCCAGTCTGCCTCTGTAGAGATTGATGGATTGGGAAATATGGTAGCGGTCTGGGCGGTTAATAAGGAAGATGGCAGTTCAGTTGTTATGGCATCAAAGTGTGCTTCCACAGATAGTAGCTGGAGTACTCCCAGTCAGATCTCTGTAAGTAACACTGCTGCACAAAGCGGTCCACGTTCCGTCATAAATTCTTCAGGTGTTGCAGCTGTTGTTTGGAAGGCCCGAGATCTTCAAGCCCAAGTTAATAGAATTTACGCTACAACAATTGCTCTTTCTGCAGGCGGTACATGGACGCCAGCAGTGGCCGTTTCTGGGGCAGATGAGATTGCTATGGATCAGTATACAATTCGCGTGAATTCTCTAAATCAAGCTGTACTAATCTGGCAGTCAAACAGTGCAGGCACAGATGGATTAGTTATTAAGTCCTCCACAAGTACATTGGATGGATCTAATAGCTGGAGTGTACCGGTTACTGTATCAGACTAAGGGATATTTTAGAGCAATGTGAGCTACACATTGCTCTAAATAAATGTATTTTTTTTGAGTACATAACCTTTCCATAAAATCAGACATTTTTTTGCACCATTCGAGACTTAGCCCCTTTGCGTTACAGTATAATCACAGACCTGTACAAAAACAGGCTTACAGCATCTTTTCGAAATGGTGTGAGATTTTTCTTAATGCAAAGTCGCTAAGACGCGAAAGTCGCAAAAAACTTGTGGGGCTTTGAATAGATTCAGACACGAATTTCAATATCTTTAGAGCCTCTTGCAAAACTCGGGGCGAAGCAATGTGGTGTGACTCGATTTATCGAGTCTTTTTTACCGGTCGATTTATCGACCAGGCACATACAAAAGGCCGATAAATCGGCCTCGCGAAAAACCCACTGAAGTGGGTTACTCCAAAGAGCTTCGCTCAAAATGATCGTTTTTTTCCAAAGCCTCTAGTTTTACTAAAGGCTCTAATGTAAAGCAGATTTACACGTTGTTTACAAAAAAGAGAAACTTCTTGAGCGCTGAGGCCACCTCTTGGCGCTCTTCATCATCAATTTCATCTTCATGACGCTTATAAAAGCCTATAAGGCGCTCTAAGTTGGTTAGCACTGTCTGAGCACTACGCACTGTGCGTTTGTCTTTAGAAGGCAAGGGAAAGTGTAGCCTGATGCGTTCGAGCATTACCTGTTTGGTCTCGCCATTATACTCAGAAATAATGGATTGCTTCTTTTCAAGAGGTGCTTGGCGGCTGGCAAGTGTATACATCACCTGACGGGGCAAGCTCTCTGCCTTGGTTTTCAGTTCTACCGGCAGTAGCTCCATAAGCTCATAATACATCAGAAAGTTGTAGGGTGTTTGACGGTTGCCATATGTTGCCACAAGCCACGCGCTAAACGCGCCCTCTTTATAGCTCTTAAGGAGCTTCTGTGCGCGCATGATGCGTTCGCCATGCAAAATGGCAGCCTGGTTTGTAATGGCCTTAATTTCAGATGTAATGCTAAAAAGTGCCTGCAGGTCAGATTCAATATCATGGCCATCATCAGGATTATGCTTTTCGAGAATGTCTTCGATGCGCGATTTTTCTAAATCTGCAAGCTCTACAGTTTTAAAAAGCCCAGAAAAGCCAGTGAGACGACCGTCGTTGGATTGTTTGGCAAGAGCCTTTACTTTCTGTGAGCCGCTATTTGAAAAGCGCCCTTCGAGCATGTCTTCTAATTTGGTCATTGCTTTAACCTTTGAACAATTTCTTTTGCCAGGTTTTTAAAATCTTCACTTGCGCGGCTTGCCTTATCCAATTTATCTACTTCGAAAATGGGCTTTCCATACACAGTAGCCGCACTCACGCTTACATCGCGACGTACTTTTGTATTAAAGCAGCCACCGGGGAAGCTTTTTTCGATAATTTTGAGAAAGCCACCATTATTCTTCGCTCGTGCATTCCAGAAGGAAATAATAACGCCCAAAATAGCCATAGGATGACGCTCGGCAATCGTATTCATGAAATCTGAGAGTCTTTCGAGGCCCTTTACGCTATAAAACTCACATGTAGCACATACCACAGCGTGATTTGCCGCAATGAGAGCCGATTCTGTCAGCCAGCAAAGTGATGGAGGGGTGTCGATGATAATGTAGTCGTAGTTGACGGTGTCCAAAATCTGTTTAAGCCGTTCATGTGAGTACCTATCAGCAGCAAGAGCTCCAGTTACCTCAACACGTTCAAGCCAGGTATCTGCTGGCACGATATCAAGATTTGGCACACAAGTCTTTTGGATAACTTCCTTGATCTCTTTTTTGCCAAGAAGTACTGGCGCCATGCTATCGACAGCATCCGGGTCAAATCCAAGACCCATACTTAAATTTGCCTGGGCGTCGAAGTCAACAAGCAGCACTTTTTTCTTATGAAATTTGGCAAAAGCAGCTCCAAGATGGAGGCTGGTGGATGTTTTTGCTGTTCCACCCTTAAAGCTACTTACTGCAAGGATCTGTTTTTTCATGATGAAGTTCCTTTATTTGCCGATAGAGGCGACTGAAGGCTCCTTTGAGCGCGTTCTTGTTTAAGTAGTTCTAGAAGGGCGTCAAGCTTCATCTCGCCATGCACTTCGTTATCGCGCGTACGCACGTTTACGGTTTGATTTTCTACTTCCTTGTCTCCGATAGTAAGGATGTAGTTGTACTGTGCAAGCTGCGCTTCTCGTACCTTTTTTGATACCGATTCATTTGTATCATCAAGATGTACCTCAAAGCCGCTTCCTTCACACTGTTTTGCAAGGGTTTTACCATACTCTACATGTCTATCTGCAACGGCGATAATCGCAACTTGAGATGGACTTAGCCAGAGCGGGAATCTTCCTGCATAAAATTCAATTAAAGAGCCAAAGAAGCGCTCAATCGATCCGTAAATAACTCGGTGAAGCATAATCGGACGTGCATAGGAACCATCTTGTGCGGTATATTCAAGGTCAAATCGCTCTGGTAGTGAACTGTCAAGCTGGATTGTTCCACATTGCCAGCTTCTTCCTAGCGCATCGTGAACTCGGAGGTCAATTTTGGGGCCATAAAAGGCGCCGTCGCCTTCTTGTATAATATAGGGCCGTCCAAAGTTGTCCAGCGCTTGCTTTAGTGCATTTGTAGTCATTGCCCAATCTTCGTCGGTACCAATTGTATTGGCTACAGGTCTTGTAGAAAGCGCGATTTCGTATGTAAGACCAAAGGTGGAGTACATTTCATCAACGAGTTTTAAGATGTTAAAAATCTCGTTTTGGATGTCTTGTGGCTGCATAAAGATGTGCGCATCATCTTGGTGGAAGCATCGCACACGAAAGAGCCCAGAAAGCGAGCCTGAAGGCTCAAAACGATGCACGTGGCCAATTTCAGCAACTCTCCATGGGAGCTCTCTATAGCTATGCTTCTTTGCCTTATAAAAGAGCATAGCGCCTGGACAGTTCATCGGCTTTACTGCAAAGTCGCGATCTTCAACCGAGCATGTGTACATATGTTCGCGGTAGTTTTGCCAGTGTCCAGAGGTTTCCCACAGCTCCTTAATCATGATACTTGGGGTCTTAATTTCAACGTAATTGGCACGTTTGTGGCACTCTCTCCAGTACTCTAAAAGCCTATTCCAGACAATCATCCCTTTAGGATGTATAAAGGGCATGCCTGGAGCTTCTTCTTTAAGAGAAAAAAGGTCAAGTTTTGGGCCGATAATTTTATGATCGCGCTTTTTTGCCTCTTCGAGTTTGTGTAGATAGTCTTTCAGCAGTTTTCTATCGGGAAAGGAGATAGCGTAGATGCGTGTGAGCATTTCATTTTTTGAGTCTCCCCTCCAGTAGGCGCCAGATGTCTTTAAGATTTTAAGGGCTTTTATTTTACCAAGTCTTGGCAGGTGTGGACCGCGGCAGAAATCAAAAAATTCGCCCTGGGTATAGCCGGAAAGCACATCTGAGTCAGGAACTCCTTGGATAAGCTCTTGCTTATAGCGATTGTTAGAAAAATGTGATACTGCCTCACTTTTTGATTGGAAGACAGAGCGCTTACTCGTATAGTTCTCTTCACAAATTGCTTGCATTTCTTTTTCGATGCGATCAAAGTCGGCATCGGAGATAGTAAGGTCAGCAAAGTCATAGTAGAAGCCATTTTCTATTGGAGGTCCAATAGTGGGTTTTGCATTTGGATAGAGGCGTAAAATTGCCTGGGCAAGCACGTGAGCTGTGGTGTGCCAGAAAACTTCTTTACCTTCTGGATCATCAAATGAGAAGAATTGAACCGTATCGCCTTCATTGAGCGGAGTGTCAAGGTCGGTAAGAGTGTTGTTGATCTTAACTGAAACCGCCTGGTGTGGGCCTTTGAGATTGAGCTTTTCGGCAAGGTCTTGAGCCTTTGTTCCTGGTGGAACTTCATGAGATGAAAGGCCATTTTTGCCATCGGCGTAGCGTACGTTCATAGACTTCCTTATTGCTAAATGACAGGCAGTATCGCAAATTGTGGCTTTTTTTTGTATTTATGATAATGTAAAGTTACTATTTACAGTAGGATAAACCAGTTGGCCAGTATAGAAGATGTTTTAGAAAATGTCTCGGTACCCCCGGATCATCCCTTTTTTTACCCAAGGGTGTGCACACTCGTCGCAAGAGAAAATTCGGCCAAAGGAGATATTTTTTCAGAAGAGTTTGATGATCTTTCTCGTAGACTGGATAGAACGGATATTCAGGAGGCTACAGCTGTTCGCAACGTTTTGAAAGCGCGTCTTCTAGCTACAAAATTAATTGGCGAAGATGGAGAGTTGAATCTTGATGAGCTTCCTCATTTACGAGATTCGCTGAAAAAAAAGCTCTACTCTATAGCACCAGGGCGACAGTTTGATGCTGTTCGCGACAAACATATACTTCAAGTATTGGAAACCCTTGCCACCGATAAAGATGTTGTTCGTATGTTTCGGAGCATAACAAGACCAGTTTCTAATAGGCTGGCAGAGCAAATCATACGCGACACACTTACAGTTCCTTCTAATATTCCAATCACAGATGTACATGTAAGGCGAGCGGTGCTTGCAGCTTGGCTTACTACGCTCAGACAAAGCTTAGGGTCCTGTTTTGCCACTGCGCCTGCAATAGTGGTACACCAAGAGCAGCCTTTAGTTTTTTTGCGTGACTTAGATGACATGATGAATACGGGCTACATGCGACGGACCTACGCAGGCAGGGAGCATAGCGTGCCGATGAGCGCTACATGGGGTCACGGAGATCTCAAGAAGCCAATTACACTCGAACGCGATCTGAACCTTAATGAAAACAAGATCTGGATGTCTCCTGGAATACTTGCAGCTTTAGATTCCGTCGATTTTTTTGGTCCTGAGCTCAAGCAAAAAGAGAAGATCCATGAGCTTCACTTGCGTCTGCAAAAGGCTGTGGATGAAATTGAATTTCCGGGCCATATTATTGTCACCAATGCTGAAGAGCTCATACGAAAATTGCTTATGCATCAGTACGATGTTTCAGAAAGCCAGCTTCGTGACTACTTAGAACGGCCCAAGACCATGATGCAAAGCACCCAGATGGTGCATATGCCACAGGCATTTGGTAAAAAGGCCAATCTCATACCGCTATTTCTTAAGAATTTCGAAATTGCAAAAACTGCCTTTAAAGTTTTAGCTGATAATGCTTTATTAAAATCGTGGGAATTTACACTCGCCTCCTTTTCTGAGATTAACCTCAATTTTACAAGGTGGAACCTCTACGCAAGCCTTGGCATTAACTATGACGATCCAGGGGGTATTGGAGAATATCTGTATCAGATCCTTTCGACAAAAGTAGAGCAGGCCAATAACATACTCAAAGAGCACCAGCTTGAGTATGAACAGGTATGGGCACAGCTACAGTATCTTCAGGCTAGAGCACAAAATGCGAGCACTGAAAAGGAAATTACCTGGATGAAAATGGAGTATCAGTCCAGGCAGACAGAGCTCTATCATCTTGATAAACTGCGTCAGATGGCTCATGAAAAGGCATTAAAACTTTCCGAGCTATATCAATTTTTGATTAATCAGTACGACAGACTCTTTTTCGACTTTTTTCAGGAAGTCTATGATGCCGATTTACATGATGTTGCTGCAGGCCCATTTGATGACTGCCCGGCAGGCTTTAGGTTGCTCTATAAGCATGGTAGGGCAAATCCATCACTTTGGACTCGAATACACTCCTTGCCAGAATTTATTGAAGCGCTTGTTTCGTTTTTTACAATAACCGAAGCAGAGCTTCGTACAAGTTCTGAGATAAAGGGTATCGAAGAGGACTTTAGTTTTATCCTCACCCATCTTATCGGCCATATTAGAAGTGATCGATTCATAGAATCAGCCTTTTACCGCATGGCAAAGGCTCACAATGTAGCTCCAATTGCAAATCCGATTCAAAATATTGAAAAAATAGAAAAAAAACCCTGGGTATACACTTCAGGTGGATCCATGAGCACACTTGTGTCTGCCTATTTTAGACGCGAAGAACCTCCTACAGAGGTTTCAAGATGGGTAGAAAATGAAACCGAACTTCTTGCCTTTTTTATCGACACGGTAAAGCAGCTGCCCACAGGTCTGCAAGATGCATATGCAAAGGAAATTGACAAATCGATGCTTATGCATTCGCCAACACATGCGTTTTTATTAAAGCCAGGATACTTTAAACAAGCCTGGATGAATGACGTATATACCTATTCCTGGATTAAACATCAGTTTGCAGAACCTGCAATGAGAATGTGCGATGAGATAGCGATAGAAGTACCGATGGCGGAGGATATGATTCGATCGCTTTACTATTCGGTGCCTCAAGATTTCAGGCCGAGGTTTAAACAGCTGTTTCAGCAGTTTCCCTACAATATGTCGCCACAGACATTTCGAGACCATATTATCGACACATTTCATTCAGATAGAGGCTTAAGAACACATAGAGGGCCTGTTTTGTCATCAGATGTCGTGGATTCTGTGATCTACTCGCATATTCCATACGTTTCTCGGAATGAGCTTACCCAGACCATTGAAGAGGTTCTTTTTTCAATTTTTCCCACAAGCGATCGCGCAGAGAGACTTATTCAAACGGTATGTGATCGAGTAGGTCATAATGTCATTTCAGCAAAACGGCTGCTGGAGATGACTAAAGCGATAAGCAGCCTTATTTTGCAAGATACAAGAACAGAAAGAGATCTTCATAAAGCTATTGTGGATTCACTACGTGCAAAAAATCGGCTTCTACCGGCACCTTTAAAAGTTGCAGATTCAAACTGGGTGAAGGACTACTTTTCGTTTGTTTTAAATCCAGCAACGGGAAATCTTGAATTTTGGAGTACTGATTTTTATGGCGTTGAAGGTCGCCCTATTAACTACTGGAAAATGTGGATAAATGGCTCCAGGAAGAGCCCTGAGTGGGGTATTTTCTATAAGCCGTTCGAGTATGTAGCAAAAATGTAAGAAAAGAGTCAGATTTTTCTTGCTGCTCAAAACTAAAATATGATAACTGGGTTGGTTAGTTATTTAATTGTGAAATGTATTTTCGCGGACAGAGTTTTGAGGTTGGAAATTTTACAGACCGAAGTCACTAATAATAGTGAACTTAAGAAAATGGCTCGGTAAAAGGACTTTACAATAATTCCAACTCTACATATACACTGTGCACAATATTGTAGGCGTATCGCAAAATGAAAACGACGCTGAAGACGGATTAACTTTTTTAGGGAACTTGCAACAATGGAGAAAACCATGAAATTATTGAAATACTTATTGCCAGTCGCAATGGCAGTATGTGGTATTACCACAGTTAACGCCGCGGACTTCTCAACAGTCCAGGAAGCACGTGAAAGGGATCCAGACGCTGTTCTTGATTACCTCAAGTCAAAGCGCGCTATCACAATGGCCGAAAAAGGTGGAAACTTAACCATCAGCGGAGATATCCAAGCTGAGTGGGATTATATGCACGCTCGCGGCTGCCACAAGCACCTCCGCGGTAGCAAATCAAGCCATGTAAACTCATGCAACAAGCATAAGTACACACCATATGGCACAAGCGAATTCAACATCGAAGTAAACTTGATGTTTGACTACAAAACAGATCGCACATGGGCAGCTATCCAGTTTCAATTCGACAACCCAATGGGTATTCGCGAAGCTCGCTGCATTTCACGCGATTCAAGACCAAGCAAAAACAACCGCAATCAGCTTTTCGGCAGCGGCGAAACAGACAACATTTCAATGCGCAAAGCATACTTTGGCTACAACTTCCTTGACCAAGGTACATCACGTTTAGATCTTGAAATCGGCCACCGTCGTCTTTATGATGTGTTTGATTCCGAAGTTCAGTTCTACAACTACTTTGATGGCGCACTTCTTAAGTACGCTCATAGCTTCGAAGGCGTAACCGACTTTACAGCTAAAGCTGCAGCGTTTGTAGTTGACTACACAGTTAACCACTACGGCTATGTTGGTGAACTCGGCTTCCTTAACATTGCTGACACTGGCTTTGACCTTAAGTACTCCCTTATCGACTGGGAAAGAAAAGGTGCAAACCGCTACGGCAAAAAGCATGCACGTGGTTCAGAATTCCTTGTATCACAATACACAGCTGCTTACACACTTCCAGCTGACTGGATTCCTGCGAAGACAAAGCTTTATGGTGCATTCCTCCATAACAGCCGTGCGAAGAAAACACACTTCTCACACCACCTAAAAGCTGCTAATGCATGGTATGCTGGCGTACGCGTTGGTGAAGTTCGCAAGAAAGGCGACTGGGCATTAGATGCTAACTATCAGTGGGTAGAAGCGCAATCAGTTCCTGAATCTGATGTTTCAGGTATCAAGCGTGATAACCCAGCTGGCTGGTCCTTCTACGACAGAAAATGTGGTGGCTTTGCTAACTACAAAGGCTACAAAGTAGATGGTTTCTATGCCTTCACAGACAACCTCACATTGAACTGCTCTTTTGAGAAAGTTCGTGAAGCTCAACACAAAATTGGTGGCAAGCATCGCTCATACCAATTCCAAGTTGCTGCAATCTACGCCTTCTAATCTTACCTGTTAAGATTCTAGATAAGCAAAAAGGGTTCCCCTTCACGGGGGAGCCCTTTTTTGTTTTACGAGCATTTTGCAAAAAATTGCCCCCTGCCCCTGCCCTTGCCCCTGCCCTTGCCCGTTTTTTTATTTTTTTTCTTCAAGTCGATATGAGTGCATCACATTTCGTCAAGAAAAGCAGTGAATAAAATAAGATGGGCAAGGGCAAGGGCAGGGGCAACCAGCAATCCCCCGACAAAAACTCTGTTCAATATTTCACGGCATGAGGTATGTTGATAAAAAAATAGGAGTTTTTATGAAGTTCACTACATCTCTTTTACTTTCGATTACGCTTGCTACTTGCGGTTTAAGTGGAGCCACTGGCCATAAAGGACGTTTGAGCCGCCCAATCCAACTTGGCACAAGTGGCGGCAGCACTGTGGATAGTGTTGACGGTTCATGCTGCAGCGGCACTCTTGGCTCTCTTGTACAGGACTCATCAGGTAAGCTTTATATATTAAGCAACACCCACGTGTTTGCAGGCGATAGCTCTCCTGGTGGTAATGGTAGAGTAGCCACAAAAGGCGATCCGATAAACCAACCAGGATATATCGACGTTAACTGCCAAAATAAATCATCAGATTACGTTGCGAAATTGTCCAACTGGGTAAAAATCGTTCCAAATGGTACAACCGCAGCAGATGCTGCGATTGCTGAAATTATGCCAGGTCAGGTCGATAGCAAAGGCGCAATTATGGAAATAGGCACAATCTCCAGCACTCCAGTAGATGCTTTTGTTGGCCAGAAAGTAAAGAAAAGCGGTCGAACAAGTGGTCTTACAAGAGGTAAAATTTCAGGGCTTAATGCTACCATTACAGTAGAATACACTGATGAATGTGGCGGCGATGAATATGAGAGCACATTCGTAGGTCAGATACTTATTACTCCAGGATCCTTCTTGCAAGGTGGCGACTCAGGCTCGCTTCTTGTAGAAGATGTTGGTTCAAATCCACGTCCTATTGGTCTTTGTTTTGCTGGCAGCTCATCGGTATCGATTGCTAATCCAATAAACGACGTCCTCAAGGCCTTAAATGTAAGTATGGTTGGCACTCCAAGCAGCAGCACTGCAGTACAGAATTTAGCGATTCTTACACGACCAATACTTGCAGTACAAAAGCTGCATGGTCCAAAACTTCTTGCGATCGATGGTGTTATAGGTCATGCGGTAGGCACTTCACAAAAAGATGCAACAAAACCAGTTATACTGGCTATCGTAAAAGAAGCTACGCCTGCAGTAGTGGCGAAACTTCCTAAGAATTTGCAGGGAGTTCCTGTAGAAGTTCTTGAGGTTGGCCACGTAAAGGCGCTCTAAAGCTGAGTAAGCTCAGCCTCGAATGGGGCTGAGTGCTTTTCTTTAAAGCTAAAAAAAGCAACAGGAAGGTGGTGTTGCCACTTTGCCTTTAAAGGTCTGATCTCTTCTGCAAACTCTTTAGGCAGAAATATGGCAACAGAGGTTCCTCTCCCGATTGCCTCAAGTATTGTGGTGCCAGTTTTTGTATCCGGTTCAAGCTCTGCAAGTGACGAAACGCTATGTTTAATTCTAAGCTTTTGCAGAAAACGCTGAAACCACGATCCCTTATCTGATGTTTCCCGAAGAACAAATAGCTTCATACGCCTTGATTGTGAGCCAATTAAGATTGCCGACCATGGCCAGCTGGGAAGTGTAGAAAAGAAGATAGATGCCGCATGGCCTTGAAGGCTCTCTTTGCCATTTACAGTAGCTCTAAACTTATAGCGCGCTAAGATCATGTAAAAAAAGCGGGTAACATATCCTGATATCGCAAGTGTAATTCCTGTTACAAATATCGCTGCAATTATCCCCATTACTAAAAATCCATTTGCAGCCTTTAGTCCGACTATTTCAGATAAAAAGTAGAGCATTCCGGCAGACAAGAGTACCCCACAAAACCCTAAAAAGTTTGTTGTGGCTATAACCTGTCCGCGAATAGTTTTGGGGCTTGCAAGCTGTATGTAAGAATCAAGTGGGACGAGGTAAAGTCCACCAAAAATGCCTATAAGGGTTATGAGAATAATTTCAAGAGCAAGGTTGTCTTGGCAGATGCTTAAGAGTATGCAGCATGCTGCAATGCCGTAGCCACCAAAAGGCACAAGGCCAAGCTCTACGGTTTTGCCTGAGAGCTTCCCTGCAAGAAGTGATCCAGCACCAATACCGAGAGCTGTGAGTAAAAAGAGGTATCCGCCCTGCACGTCTGTAAGTCCTAATGCTTCGAGAGCAAACGGAATCATATTGAGCTGAGCATATGAGCCTACGAAGAGAAAGAAGCTGGAGCCTAAAACAGCAGACAACAGTGATGGCTGCTTAAAGATGAGTTTTAGGTTTATAAAAAGCTCCGTTATAAATCGGGGGCTAATCTCTTTTTGCGATCCTGAGGGCGGCGTTTTAGGAATCCCCAAGCTAAAGAAGATTCCAAGAGCTGCGAAGAAGATTGCCGCACACGATGATAAAATAAAGTTGTAATGCGTAATGTCGGTTAAGAATGAGGCTAAAAATGTGCCCACGATAATGGCTGAGTAGGTGCATGATGTTACGATGCCATTTGCTTTGGATATCCTATCTGCCGGCACAATTTCTGGTACAATGCCATATTTACAAGGAGCAAAAATGGCACTATGACAGGCCAGTAAAAAAAGTGCACCATAGGCAAGCACTTTGCTACCCATGTAAAACGAAACAAGCCCAAGCAGCATCACAAAAAATTCAACAAATTTTACGGCTACAATGATTGAGCGCTTACTAAAGCGGTCTGCCATTGTCCCCGCGGTGGATGAAAGAAAGAGAAATGGCAAAACGTAGATAGCTCCGACCGAGGCTATGATCTTGTTGCTGGCTTCTTTACCCTCTAAAGCAATAAAGCAGAAGACGATCAAAAGTTTGTAGATATTGTCATTCATCGCACCTAAAAACTGGGTGCAGTTTAGATAGCCAAAGGGGCTTAAATGTGCAAAGCGTCTCATACATTTCATTGTATACTCAAGAGTAAATCTTGTATACTTGCTTGCTATGAAGCCTCTTGTAGTTGTCAGCAACAGTCTAGATCAGCTTTTGGATCGTCTAAAGGCCAATATTGCTGCATCTGGCAATAATCCCTTTTATAAGATCGAGATTCTTCTTTCAGATCCACATTCAAAAACAGCGCTCGAACTTCAACTTGCTGAACAGTGTAAAACAACCTTTGGGCTTACTGTCACAAGCCTTGAAGCTTTTGTCAAAACCGCAACAAACAAGACCATTTTAGATTTTTTTGTGCTTTCTGGGTTTGACCTTCAGCTTGCAAGTGAAAGTGCCAAGAGCGCTTGGTATGAATCGCCACTTGAGTTGCATGACCTGCCTGATGAGATTCATCTTTTTGCATTCAGTGCGCTTCCTAGCAATGTCAACGAGCTATTTTTTTCGATCAGTAATAAAGTAAAGCTATTTTACTATGTGCTCTCTCCCTGCCTCTATTTTTGGAGCGATATCTGCACAGATAAAGAGGCCAAGCGTCTTACCAAAAGACTGAAAGCCAATCAAGAGTATGTCTACGATAGATCTAAGTTGCTTGCAAATCTTGGTACGAGCTCACGCGCATTTATGGCCTATCTAGAAGAGCATCTTGACGATTTTCAAGAAGAATATGTTGTTAAGCAAGCTGCTGCAGATCGAAGCGAGGCTGTGTATAAAATAGTACCAGGAGATTCAACCACCTTTGATTTGCTTCTTAATGATCTACTGTTAAGTGGCTCTGGAGAAAAATGTGTAGTAAACGATAACACGGTCCAACTACATAAGGCTCCCACGGTGATGCGAGAGGTGGAAATACTCTATCAGCATATTAAGGAGATGAAAGGGCGCATTATTGTGTATGCCCCAGATATTGAACTGTATCGATCCTACATAGAAAGTCTCTTTTCAGGACAGGTAGAAATCGTTGCAAAGAAAAGGGGTGTGCTTTTACCGCTTCTAATCGACATTTTGAGCATGCCATACAAACAGCTACAGCCCAAAAGCATCTTTGAGCTGTTTCAGTCGCGATCGTTCCGAAAGAAGTGCGGACTAGAAGGCGAAGATCTGAGCATACTATCGACAGCGTTACAGAAGTTTGGTGACGATTTTACCCAAACGGTTGTACAGATGTGGACAGTTTCTGGCGAAATTGGCTCAACAGAGGCAGAGCTTTTAGGAAAATGCCTTGAGCTCATTGAAAAAATCAAAATTTCTCCAAAGTGTACAACACTTCGTGAGTGGCAAAAGCACTTTATAACAACCCTTGAAAGCTTTTTTGATCCAGTTGCAGAAGATCGCGAAGAGTTTTATCTCATAAAACGTGCCGCGCTTCTTGCATGCAAAACTGATAGAGAAAACGTAGATCAAAAACAGGCCCTAGCTACCCTAAAGGTTGCATTAAACGAGCTTGAAACAAAAAAAGAGTGTACTGGATCAAGTCAGATACTTTTTGCCTCTCTTGGGGAGTTGCGATCCCTTCCGCGCGACACAGTATGTTTTTTGGGCATGCAAGAGGGGGTTTATCTTGATCAAGAGGATCGTCATGCTATTCTCGAGGCGATTTTTACAACAAAGTCTATGCTTTATATTAGCTATCTGTCGTATGCATTTAAAGAACGTATCTCGCTGCAGCCCAATGGCATAGTGCTTGATATTTTAGAGGTAGTTCCCGTCAAGCCGGTAGAACATCCTCTTGAATCTTGTGGGGAAAAGGAGAGACCGGCTCACCTTTTACCGAAATCAGCATTTGAGAATGCTTCTCGGCCTCTAGCTAAAATTTTATACGTTCATGAGCTGAACCAGGTTGCGAAATACCCTTTGCGCGCCTATCTGCAACGTACTTTAGGCCTCTATTTACGAGAAAATAAACCAAAATTGCGCTCTAGTGAGTTTGAGCTGCTCAATCCGCAGATGATGGGTGCTTTAAGAAAAAAGGCGCTTATATCTTCTGGTGCCTATGCCGAGCTTGCTCCTTTGCCTGAACAGGTGCGAAATGCGGCAACAGCTATTCTTGATGAAGATGTAGAGCTGCTTGCAGAAAACGCGAGAAGTCTCGCACTTGAGCTTAACAGGCCAATCGATAAAATGGCCCCTCTTAGCATCGGCAATTGTACAATTGCAGGGTCGATAGCAAATCTCTATCCTCAAGGGATTGTAGTTTTTGAAAAAAAATCCAAAGATGCACTCTACAGAATTTGGCCTGAACTTTTGCTTCTTAATATCATTTCTGATGCACCTAAGGTGATTTTTTTAAAAGATGCTGAAGTTCAACAGGTTGCAATTGAAAATCCGCGCCAAAGGCTAAAGGAATATCTTGACTATGTGCATCACTGTCATAATAGCCCATCCATTTTCTACCCAGAATGGATTGAGCTTTTAAAAAAAGAGCATGTGCCGCCTGAAAAATGTTATGAGCCTTCGTTTATGTGGCGCGATCCTTATTTAGATTTTTATCTTTCACGTATCAGCAAAGAGGAGTTCGCGCTTCAATGGCAACGCTCTCGTGAATCAGCGGTTTCACTTTTTTCGCTTGATTAAAAGATTCTTCTAATAGTATATCTACATTTGAATCGAAATTTTATTGGAGGGTTCTCATGGGGCTATATCGAAATATTGCCTGTTTTGCGGTTACGCTATTAAGTCTGACAACGCTTGTGGCCGATTCTGGATCATCTGTGACTGATAAGCATTGCAAAACCTGCAAGCCTCCAATTCCAATCACTCATGTGCCATGCAAGATTGTAAAACCCGGTAAATACTGTGTAGACACAAATCTTTGCTATAAGGGGTGTGAAGTTGCTATTGAAGTGCGCGCAAGCAACGTATCTATCAACTTTAACAACCACAGCCTAACGCTAAAAAATCCAAAAGCAACCGCTATTCACGCAAAAGACATATTTGAGCTCACAATCGAAAATGATAAACTCTCATTCGATGAACCTCTAGATAACGTATCAGGCTCACTTATCCATCTTGAGCATGTAAATAAGGCAACTTTAGATAATCTCTACCTTCATAATGCTGCAGTAGGCGTAAAGCTTGAGCACTGCTCTGACATTCATATCGTACGTTCACAAATTCGCGACTGTAACCGTGCAAACATCTTTGCTCGCCCTGCAGATGGCATTGTTGTTGATAACTGCAACTTTTATAACGAGACTGTAGATCAGCTTGCAGTAGCGGGTCTTTACTTTGATGAAGTAGAAAATTGCCGCATTACTGATAGTCAATTTTGCAATAGCGATATCTTTGCACGCAAAGTAAAGGGATTTATTGTTGATAGAGTGGAGTCTGTTGTAAAAGACAGTAACTATATATACGCAATGTGCCAGCTTGGTGCTGCTGATACAGAAATTCCTGCGCGCGAATGTATTATTAAAAATAGCACATTCATAAGCCACCCTGCCAATGAACAGGCTTCTTGCGTTCTGTTGAGCCATGCAGAAGGCGTCCTTGTTGACGGCTGCACAGCGAGAAATGATGCTTCAATGAGCAGCATTTTTGCTATCGGCGGCGAAAGTGGAGCAAATACAAAGAATGTTAAAATTGTAAATTCAATCTTTGCAGGCCCTGCTGCCTTTAATATTGGCATTGAAGCTCCTGAAGGCGTCGTTCACTCAGGTATCGAAATTAGCAACTGCGTTTTAGAAGAAGCATACATGGCAAATCTTGTATTTCAAGGTCCTGGTATGATGATTGGCTGCGCGGTGAAAAACAACACCATCCAGACCGGCGCGGGTGACGGCATCATGGCAGAAGAAAATACATTACAGGGATGCAGCTTCTTAGGTAATTTAATCGCAAACAACTGCAATAGAGCGATATATCTCTCAAGTGGTTGTGTTGATAACATGGTAGCTGACAATAAAGTGTTTAGAAATGGTGACGACATCATCAATGATGGCAGCCATAATCTTCTTGATGATAACACAGAATTTAACAATGACCTAGAGTGTGTTCCTTCCTCTACCGCAAAAAAGCATGACCCATCTAAGCGGATTCATGGCGCTAAAGGAAAATCATCCTAAACTAGAGAGCCTCTAGCTTTGCAAGAGGCTCTAGACATTAATTATCCAATTGTGTGACCATTCCTTTACGTTTTATACATAAAGGAATGGTTCTATGTTTAAAAAAGCCCTCTTACTTTTTCTTTGCTTCTTTGCATTTCAACTTTCAGCCACAACACTGCCCTTAAAGACGGGCCGCTGGATATTTGATAGATACCGTAACGTCACAATTGATGATTTTGACTATTCGTACACTATCGATAGCATAGACTACGCCAATGGTAGAATTACACTTAATGATGGTTCACTATGGACCGTAGGGGATATGGAGGATGAGACCAGAAGCTTCTATCAGCAAAAAAATCCTCAGGCTTTGTCAGAAACTTCGCTCTACCTGCTTTCTCAGTGGCAATCGGGTGATATCCTTATTTTCCACAAAGTCGTTAACCGCGAATCGCTACTTGCCTACAATGCATCGACAGATATGCTGCTTGATTTCTTTCCTACCGGAGCACCGACAAACCCAGTTTTACGCATTGCATCGATCACCAATACAAATGATACCGAATATCACTACACCTACAACTCAAAGACTCAAAGCCTTCAGCAGTATCAAACCAATAACTGGCGCGTAGTAATTGTGCTTACAGACGGATCACGCTGGGAAGGTAAGCCTGGTCGGCCACTTCTTTCGTGGATGGAAGGTGACCCAATACATGTGTCAAAGGATACTCCATGGTGGTCATCAAATACACACATCCTTATGAACTGTAAAACAACGAATAAAGGCCTCTTTATTCCTGTTGCATCGCTTTGCCGCGTGGGTGTAAAACAGCAACTGTGGTAGTACAGTTTGATGTATTGAATCGCAATGTTAACCTCAATCAGCACATTTTGTGTGAGGCATCTGCTGGTACCGGAAAAACTTTTACAATAGAGCACCTTTTTATTAGAAGGCTTCTAACGGCTCCAAAAAGGCCTGTAAAAGAGATTGCGGTACTTACCTTCACAAATGCGGTGGCGC
>JAFEGT010000002.1:16751-44750 GCA_018239765.1 Verrucomicrobiota bacterium | reverse complement strand
GGCGTTGCCCTAGGCTCTTATAACCCAGGCCTCTGGCCTGAACTCAGTTACGTTTAGTTTTGCAAGATACTTTCAAGATTAAGATTTAAAGAATCCTCTTGTACAATATGCCTCATTTATGATAGTATAGTTGCAAAACTTACACATTGAGGCTTATGACTGAAAATTATGCACAGTTTAGTAAGCTGCGGGCCTTCTTCTGGCCTGTACATAAACATGAGCTTAAAAAACTCATTCCAATGCTGCTGATCTTCTTCTTGCTCTCCTTCGACTACAATATCCTTCGCGGTCTAAAAGACACACTCGTTATCACTGCTGAAAAATCTGGGGCTGAAGTCATTCCATTTATTAAAGTATGGGTGATGTTCCCACTCTCTGTTACTCTTGCTTATGTCTATGTGCGACTTTCAAATCGCTTTTCAAGAGAAAATGTATTTTATATTATACTCTCGCTCTTTTTGAGCTACTTTGCCATTTTCGCCTTTGTACTCTATCCGAACCGCGAATTTCTGCACTGCCATGAGACTGCCGACAAGCTCCAAGCCCTTCTACCCGCTGGCTTTAAAGGCTTTATCGCCATGTATCGCTACTGGATCTACACCCTCTTTTATGCCCTTGCAGATATCTGGTCTAACATTATCTTAGCCCTTCTCTTCTGGGGATTTGCAAACCAGGTGACAAAGCTCAATGAAGCTAAGCGCTTTTATGGGCTCTTTGGTCTCGGAACCAACTTTTCTGGTATTGCAGCGGGCCAAATTTCTATCTTCATCATGATGCTGCCCTTCAACGCAAAATTTGGCCTAGGCGACGATGCATGGGGTCAGTCCATGACAATGCTTATATGCCTTATCATCTTTGCTGGACTCATCACTATGCTGGCCTTTCGCTGGCTACACACCTCAGTTCTGAACCATGAAATGGCTCAAGAAGCCATCAACTCGCCCCCAAAAGAGAAGAAAAAGCTCTCTATGCGCGAAAATTTGCGCTACGTGCTCAACTCAAGCTATGTTCTCTCAATTGCCCTTATTATCATAGCCTACAACATTGTTATCAATCTCGTAGAGGTGCTGTGGAAACATGAGGTACGAGAACTTTATCCCGCCCCTAAAGACTACAACATTTTCATGAATGAAGTGACCACCATCATCGGCGTTATGGCTACCCTTATGGCCCTTTTTGTATCGGGTAACCTTATCCGTAAATTTGGCTGGACCTTTACTGCCCTTGTAACACCTGTTATTCTGCTAATTACAAGTGTTGGCTTCTTTGGATTCTTTTACCTTAAAGACAACCCACAACTTATTCTGAGCCTTGTCGGAGTCTCACCGCTCTATCTTGTTGTGCTATTTGGAACCCTGCAAAACTGCTGCAGCCGTGCGGCCAAATACACTGTATTTGATGCAACAAAAGAGATGGCCTTTATCCCTCTTTCCAACGAAGAGAAAATTAAAGGTAAGGCAGCTGTTGATGGCATCTGCAACCGCCTTGGTAAGTCGGGCGGAGCTGTAATTTATCACTTTCTTTTACTTGCATTTGCATCCATACCCGCAAGCGCCCCCTATGTTGGGCTCTTTTTGATGGTTATCATCGGGCTTTGGATTGTCTGCGTAAGAGTGCTTGGCCAGAAATTTACTTCGCTTACTCAGCCGGAACTTCGAGCAACAACAGCGTAAAATTATTGTTTTAAAATCATCTTTCGTGTATACTTGATGCTTAATCGGGAGAGTTGCAATGCAACAAGCAAATAGTCAGTCATTTGGTAAGATTCGGTCATTTGTTTGGCCAATCCATGCTCAAGAGCTAAAAAAGCTTCTGCCCATGTTTCTGATGCTCTTTTTTATCTGCTTTAACTATACGGTGCTGCGCAACCTCAAAGACACCATCGTAACAGCAGATGGGGCCGAAGTGATCCCCTTTATCAAAGTGTGGGTAATGCTTCCAGCTGCCGTTCTTGCAACCATGGTCTTTACCTATCTAACCAACCACTTTAAGCGCTCTACCGTCTTTTATATTGTTATCAGCACCTTTGTTCTCTACTACTGCCTCTTTGCGTTTTGCATCTACCCCATGCACGAGCAGCTTAGTGCCGATAGACTTGCGGGTTTTTTACACTCCTTCCTTCCTGCGGGCTGTAAAGGATTTATCACCATGGTGCGAAACTGGCCCTTTACCATGTTTTACATGATGTCAGAACTCTGGAGCACCATGGTGCTTTCAGTGCTGTTTTGGGGCTTTGCTAATGAAATTACACGCATGAGTGAAGCTACGCGATTTTATAGCGCACTCAATATTAGCTCAAACTCAGCTTCAATCGTGGCAGGTCTCGTAGGATCAATGATTACCGCCCAAGTCTTTAACCCAAACCTCTTTTTTGGTCATGACCGCTGGTCGCAGACTGTGGATAAGCTGGCTCTCTTACTTCTTTTTTGTGGTATAGGAATACTTGCTACCTTCACCTGGATGAAAAAAAATGTACTACACGACCCTGCATATATGCCAGAAGAAGCAAAAAAAACAAAGGATGACCCAAAAGAGAAAAAGCTAAGCTTTAAGGAAAGCATCGCCTACGTTACAAACTCTAAATACTTCCTCTGCATTGCAGCGCTTGTCGTAAGCTACAATCTTGTTATCAACATGGTAGAAATCATCTGGAAGGATCGCCTAAGAGAGCTTTACCCCGATCCGAATGACTATAACGTCTTTACCAACGACCTCACCTGGATGATGGGTATTATTTCTACAACAGCTGCGCTTGGCATGGTTCGAATCATACGCAAATTTGGCTGGACTAAAACCGCGCTTATTACCCCAATAGTGCTGCTTGTAACCACCTTTGCCTTCTTTACCTGCTTACTTGCTGACAACACCCTATCGCCTTTTGTATCGGTCCTCTTGGGTACAACCCCTCTTGCCTTAGCTGTGTATCTTGGTTCTATACAAAACTGCTTTACGAAGGCTGCAAAATATTCGCTCTTTGACACCACAAAAGAGATGGCCTTTATTCCGATTGCGCCTGAGCTTAAGCTAAAAGGTAAAGCTGCGATCGACGGCATTGGCTCGCGCCTTGGTAAATCTGGTGGCTCCCTGATCCACCAGGGTCTTCTTATCATCTTTGGCACGCTTGCAAGCAGCACGCCTTATATAGCAGCTATCCTGATTGCCGTTATCGCACTCTGGATTTTTGCGGTACGAACTCTTGGTAGACAGTTTGCTGAAAAGACCAAGGGCATCAACCTTACAGGTCCTGCACCGCAACCAGCAGCTCAAACTGCAGCTACTTCTCAACAACAACCAGCAGCAACGCCTGTTCCGGCTTAAAATTGAGAGCCTCTTGCCAACCTAGAGGCTCTTGATACTCAGTCGCTGAATCTAGAATTATTGAGTGTCCTTAAGTATTCTTAGCAGCCTGAGGGCATCTGTGTATAAGGCATCGTCGCAGGCTTTCGGGCCTAATTGAGTGAGCTCCTGAATGGCTTTTTCTTTTTGGCCACTATCTCGATATAGGAGGGCAAGAAGGTAACGAGCCTCTTGTGACCCCATGCTACTCGCCTGATTGTAGTACCTTATAGCCTCTTCTTGTCTCTCATCGGTTAGACGTGCTTTATCAAGAAGCATGGTCTCCCCGATAGCTGTTAGGGCGTCAAAATTTGTAGAATCTTTGGCAAAGCTCTGTCGAAAATAGTCTTCTGCAAGCTCTAAATTAATGAGCGCTACATCAAACCATTCACTGCCATCTGCATTCGTGCCTGCCCATCCCTTTTGAAAAATATAGCCTAAGTTAAACAACGATTGCGATATGTCCGCTATTTGATAAAGCTCAATAATCCGATTTCGCTCATCTTCAGTTTCTACACCTCGCTGTTCAAGCGCTTCTGCAAGATAAATAATTGCCTCTTGCGATCCAAGAGCTACAGCCTGTTCATAGCCTGCAACTATGTAATAAATATTTTTAGATCCATTTATTTGATGCATATGCGTTAAGGCAAAATGGATCCAGGCAAAAAAGGGCTTTGATAGTTCGCTTTGACCACGCTCTATAAGCGAACTAAAAGAGTTCATTAGGGAACGAGACGCGTCTCCTTTTAACTTGCGATCTGTAAAATCAGAAAAAAGCCTTTGAGCTACGTTAAAAGCACTGTCATAGTCAGGTGGATTTTTGGAAATATACCGATAAAGTAATGAAACCGTAAGGCGCTCTTCAGGCTTCGGGGAAGGATCTAATGGAATTGGGGTCCTGCTGGGCTCAGAAGAGTTCGTAAAAACTTTTCTGAAAAGCGATTGGATTTTTGCTATAGCCGCTGGTATATCTGTCTCAGAAAGCTCTACAAGATTCTGCAAATCTGCTTCTATCTCGGAACTTACTCCTAACCTTAATAGACCCTCTACCATACCTCTAAACTCAACAAAAGCAGATTCTATCTTTTCCAATTTATCCAGTTTCGTCTTTTTTCGCTCTCGCGAAATTCGCGCTGAATCTCGGTTTTTTATTCTTCGTCTTTCGGCTTTGTCGAGAACTTCTGGCTGAGAAGCTTGAACTACATTTGGTTGAAAAGTGTGAACCTCTTCTGGCGTCTCATCTGGATCTTCTAAATCAGGCAGCAAGAAATCTTCGCAATAGTCGGGTAATGGAGAATCAGTAATTGGGTTTATGTATGAACTAATCATAAAAATCGGGAGATTATTGCATACAGGGTATTTTAGAGCGACCCCTTTGTATCTACGATGCACTATGGGCAATAAACGTTCGTTTACCTAGATGCGCCTTGCTTGTAAAGGGATGCTGCTGTCCCTTTATGCTTAAGATTGCTGACCTGTGGCCATTTGATAAAACTTTAAGCCCTGCATCAGCGCCTCTTGTGGGCCTACTGTATACTGGCTTACTTGTGATATCTGTACCGGAATGGACATTGGCACCATAAGGGGCTGTGGCTGGTTTATCTGCACGGCCATTGTACCTGATACTGTTGCTACAGGGCCTGGTAGATTATTTTGTGATGAATCCCCCATCTGAACGCTAGAAATCGTAAAAGTAACACCCTCACGCTCGGGAAAGACAACTACAAGAAGCTGATTATCCGTAGTATTTTGCTCTGCTGTTATCTTGAGTGTGTGGTAGTTATAGAAGGTAACGTCCGTAAAGCCGCTATTATAGCTAAACTGCGCATCTTCCATTTTAAAATCCCCATAGGGATTTTGAGCCATGCACAACGAACCTAAAAGCAAAAAGAGAGCAAAGATGCTGGTGAATTTCATACAACCTCGATGTTGATGTAAAGCTCACAGATAACTGGTAGGCATTTTTTACACAATGCAATTTCTTTACTTTTCATACATTCGCTTTTCTCATAGAATAGACCTATGGACATCGCCCAGCACTACGAACAGGAAATCAGCTTCAATTCTCCCTGGCTACAGTTTGAACGTACTCACTTTCAAAAGCATCAAGGCAATAGCTCTTGCGATGTCGCGATCGTTGGGGGCGGCATTTCGGGCATTATGACGCTCTATTATCTGCTTACAGAAACCGACAAAAACGTACTTCTCTTTGAACAGGGCCGAATCGCAAGCCAAGCATCAGGCAATAATGCAGCCCTTGCCTGCATCCATATCGAAAGACCCATACAGGAGCTTGTAGAAGAGTTTGGCATCGAAAAAACACGCCAGAGTTTTTTAGAAGTAGACCAGTCATGGGATCTCATGCTTGATATTCTTGATAGAGTTGGTGCAAGAAGCCTCTTAAAGCCCCTACCAAACATCAGCCTTGCCATGAGCTCTAAAGAGGTACTTTTGGGCCATACGGGTCGCGAAAAATATAATAGAGAGTTTGGCAGAACAAAATGGCACTACTATGTTGACGAGAAGATCGATGTAGCTTTTGATGGTGTTGAAATTCACCGAATACCTAAAGAAGAGCTGCTTGAAAAACTGCATATTGTCGATGATGAATTTATTGCTGTAGCCGTACCTCAAGAGCAGCTTAATCTTGCAAGGCTTAATAGTGCTGAATTTTGCTTTGCAGTCATTGATTTCTTATCCAAGCACTATTCTGAACGGTTTACTATTTATGAAGAGAGCCCTATCGCGCGCATTAAACCGCATCTTCTTAATGAAGCGATACAAGCAGACGACATCATCCTCTGTACAAATGGCTACAAAGGCTTTGAAATTTTTAGTGAAACCGGCGCCAGATTCGACAAGCTACACAATGCTTTAACACCTCGTGAAGGCTATATGGCCGCCTTTAAAGACACCCGAGAACCATACGCACAGGCCTTTTTTGATGATCGAGGCCGCTACAAAGACTCGCCCTATTTTTATCTTTCGCATATTGAACAGTTTACAGTGCTTGGCGGGCCAGAGTTCGACCAGCCAGATGGCATACACACTCAAGAAAAAATCGCTGAAAGGGCACTTACTAGCCAAGAGATCTATCGCGAGTTTCTCAAAAACAGCTACAACAAAACAGACTGCCCCTTTAGCCACTTTTGGATGGGCATTATGGGCTACACCTCAAATGGCCTTCGTTGGGTAGGCCAGGAGCCTGAAATCCCCGGCCTTTGGTATAACCTTGGCTGCAATGGCATTGGCATTACAACATCAATTGGGGCGGCAAAGCGGCTTGTGGCCCTTATCCAGGGCCAAAAACTCCCCGCCTCCCTCTTTGATCCTACTTGATGCGAAAACTGTTAAAAAAGTGATCGCGCCTTGCTTGATTACTATCTGCGGTGCCGAGCTTAAAGATCCTGTTGTTGGCATAGAAGATGCGCCAGTAGGTTGGAACATCGTCCTGAAGCATAAATTCAACAGCATAGACTGCACCAAAGGTTTTCGGGTTGAGCCAGCCTATATTAACTGAAGGGTTGGCGCCTTGAATTATCTTCTTGAAGTCTTTACCAGACTTTGGAGGTTTAAATGTTGAAAGATAGGTCTCAATTACATAACCGGTATCATCGACAAATCCATTCATAAACACTTCGTCGTTGATCATCTCTGTGCCATCATAATTTGGCAGCTTACCGCTAAACGTGACGCCATACATATCATAGTAGACCTCTCTCCACTCTACGCCCTCAAAGGTCTGGCTGCCATCTTTGGCACCCCAACCTGCTGCTTGAAGGCATGCAGCAACAGAAACAAAAAAAATTATTAATCGCTTATACATACTACCCTCCTGTAATTAAGCAGAGAAGAGATACCAAAAATCCCAATTAAAACCTAGAGAGGTTGTGAAAACTTTGTCTCTTTCAATGTAAAAGCCTACGATGGAATTGCAAACGTCCAAATTCAAGCCAGAGGACTCCTAAAGCGGCCTCTCGGCTTTTCCTATTTCACAAAAAATGATCATGAGTAATACTCTGTAAAAAAGCAGGTATACTCATGCAACGATTCATCATCTTGTTATCCATTTTTTCAGCTTGTTTAGGTGCCGATGAGGCTGAGATAAGCCGCTATCAGTTTCGCTTTCTTACGACAGATGTAACCGTAATTGATGGCCGGCCCGTCTTTACTCCTGACGGCAAAAAAGTTATCTTTATGCGTCAGCCAAATAATGACGATGAAAATGCAATCTCCTCACTGTATATTGTACCTGCCAGTGGTAAAGGAAACGCCAAGCTTTTCTACGATGGCATAAATCCAAAAACCGGCAAGCAGTTTAATGTAACGCGGCCAGACTACTCCTGGTGTCGATCACGCTATGAAATTGCTTTTGATGCAACGGGTGCTGGCATTTGGCTCTTAGATGTAAAAACAAAAAAAGTAAAGCAGGTGCTTGAAAACGTAATAGGAACAAAAAGCTATACCTGGTCATACCCTGCATGGTATCCAGATGGCAAGTCACTCTCTGTTACAAACTACAACACCTATGGTGAGCCGCTCTATCACAGCCTCGTTAAGGCAAACGCTTGCGCGCTCAACAGCTTTACCCTTCTTACAAACAACCAAGTGGTATGGCCAGGCATGTCGACAGTCTCTCACACCCATCCACACACTATTGCCTATGCTGGAGAGCCCCCTGTAGCTCAACCTCCAGCGACATGCACATGCCCCGGAGGATGTGTAAGCGATGGCTACGCCCAAAACTGCAACCAGATATGGATGCAGAATGGCCAAAACGCTTTCCAAATAGATTCTGAACAGGGAAGAGCCCCATGGTTTTCTCCATGCGGCAACTTTATAGTCTTTGAATCTAACCGCGACAATCCCGATTTTCCAGACCTTTACAGGCTCTATATTTACTCTCTCAAAGATGGAAGCATTAAACCGATTACCCCGCCTTCACTCAATGTTCAGCATGGCAAATGGTCACCAGATGGCAAAAAAATCGTCTTTGCCTATGCGCTTTATGGAGGTGCTCAAGGGATAGCTCTTGTAGATTTAGAATAGGAAGTAAATATATACACAAACAAGAGCCCTTTGCAAAACCGCTATTGATAGAATCATGCGCACACTGTATTCAAAAGAAATACACTATAGAGGATCTTATGAACCGAGTTTTCTTTACTTTATGTATGCTACTGTCTACCTATGCCAATGCAGGTCATAGAAACAGCGTTGTTGCAACAATGACAACAGGTGTAAATCCTGATGCACTTGCTATTACTCCAAACGGGCACTACGCCTATGTGGTAAATAACAATAACTATGGCATTGCAAACCAAGACTCAGTTAGTGTTCTTGACCTCAGAAAAAATGTTGTAAAAACCATCATCTATGATAGCAGCTTTGTAGAGCCTTTTAGAGTGGCAATAAGTCCTGATGGCAAAAAAGCCTACGTTGCCAATAGTGACGGAACTACCCTATCCATTATAGACACCAAAAGCAATGAAGTAACAGGAACTATTGGAGGATTTGATGGACCATCTGGCGTTGCTATAACTCCTGACGGAAAGTATGCCTACGTAAACAACTATGGCGGCTCGCAAGGTGTTGGTAGTGGTAATGGCAACACAGTCTCCGTTGTAGATCTAAGGACTCATGCGATTGTGGAAGTAATTACTGTAGATAAGGCTCCAGCTGCCCTTGCCATGTCCTCTAATAGTAACTACGTCTATTCAATCAACTACGTCGATGGCACAGAAGGTAGCGGCACCTTAAGCATCATCAAAACCGACACAAATAGCGTTGTGAATACCGTTTCGGGCTTTTTTGGCCCCTTTGGAATAGCCCTTACCCCAAACTGCAAGTATGCCTACATAACAAATTTTGGCAGCAACGACTTTGCCCCCTTTGGTAATACCGTAAGTGTGGTTCGCCTCGGCAATGACCCCCGAATTGTAGCTACGATAGATGTATCGATCCAGCCATCTGGTATCGCCATTAGCCCAAATGGCCGCTACGCCTATGTGACAAACTACAACACCCTCTATGCTGGCTCTAACTTTACAAAACTCACTCCAGGAGCCGGCACAGTCAATATTATTGACATAAAGAAAAACAGAGTGATCGCGCCAACCATTGAAGTGGGCCACTCGCCCAATACCGTTACCATATCGCCAGATGGCAAATTTGCCTACGTGACAAATTACACATCGGGAACTGTCGACGTAATTCTGCTAAAAGAATAAGCACGCCCGCAGTGATAAAAAGCCTGATACTGTAATTCCTGCAATAAGGACAGATTGCAAGATCCAGCCCCTCTCACAGCAAACAGCTTGATATTAAATTATATACTTTATAGCATAGAAGTAGGATACAGGGGTTTAAAAAGCATGAATAGCAGCCGTGATATAGATGGACCAGGTAGGGAATATCGCCTAGGGGGTGAAGAGGAGCGCCCTAGTAAACGCGGCAAATCGGACAAAGATAGTAAAACCGAGGATGTTGCCCGCGATGTGCTAGAGGAAGAAGAAAGCACGCCTTATGAAAAATCGCCACCTACCCGTAAGCGTCTCGCACGAGAAGAAACAGCAAACCCTCCCAGAAGTCCCATTACCAGCAAAACTAAAAAAGCAAAAGAACGAGTTCTTCCCTACAGCTCGACCTTTCTTAAAGAAACAGAACCTTTAGTACATGATGTTGCTGACATAGCTTCACAAAATGCACTTAAAAAAGTAGCTGATGGGCTTTTTGAAAAAGTCACCAATCCAAAAATTCGAGAAGAAATATCAAAGCTTGCGCTAGAACTCACTCCAGGTGAACGACTCACCTTTCTTGAGCGCGTTGAGTTTTATGTAGATCGCTCTTGCGTTAGCTTAACCTTTTTGGCAAACGTTCATCCAAAAGATAGACTGATTGTTATGGAGGCCATGCGAAAGTTTTTGTCAACAGCCGACGTTGGGCACCTACATAACAACCTCTTTAGCAGACTTTCTAAAGAAATGCCCCCAGATTTTGTAGAGCGGTTAACATTGATGAATGACCTCTTTAGCGAAGAGATCACTACTGCCGATATCGGGTATCTAATTCTAGATTGCATCTATACACTACCCCTAGATCTATGCCACAAGCTAAAACCGATACTCCAAGAGATTAAAGACCCGCGGATCGTTTCACCCATTCTTCACGTTATTCAGGATATTAGCACAAGACAGAAAATCGACCCTTCAGAGATGAGTCGATTGATTATAGCGACAAAAGCATATCTAGATGCTATTATCAAGGCGTTTGAGTCTCAGTGCACCACGTTAGATTTAGTGTCTGTAGTTGGCGTTTTATTTGAGGCAATAACAAAAGTCCCCTCAGAAAAAGTAGAAGCTGCAGTAAGGGTAGGTCATCACATAGCAGACGCGTGTAAAAACTATGTACCAGCAGCGATGAACCCTACATTCCTTTCCAGTACGACGATTGAGCAGGTGGATTGTGGCCTATCACAAACAACCCGTTTTTACACAGAATTTGCACAATCTCTCGAACTCGAAGATAGAGATACAAGCAGCGCATTTATAGCTTTTACGAAAGTTCCTCCTGAGGAGTATGAAGAGGTAGTAAAAAACTTGGCCCCATTTTTAAGCACTGAAAAGCCTTTGCTTAATGGAGAAAATGTAGGCGCCCTTGTTTATTGCATTACAAACACACCTCCCAACAAGCGAGCAGAAATCCGCGAGCAAATAGAGAATATGGCAAAACTACTCGATAGCAAATTTATACTCCAAAAAGAAAAAATCACCATCTATCAAGCACTGCTTAGTATTCCAGAGGCAAAACGCTCCACGCTCCTCAAACAAATTGATCCTGTGCTAAGAAGTCCTCTTGATTGCACGGAACTTACAGGGTTTCTTACAGCGACAGATTGTGAAGTAGATCAAGATGTGATAGCTGATACAGCCTCTTTTATTGAGAAGGTCATACAAGTTACACGTAACGATAAAATTCGCCTTAAAACCTTTTCTCTTCTTCATTATGTAGATACTATACCAGCTCACGAGCGACAGGATGTACTCACAAGAGCCCTAGCTACAACGCCACTAAAATTGAAGAAGGGCAGCGGCATGGCAGCGCTTCTTATTGCTATTGAGGCAATACCTATAGCAGAAAGAGAGAGCGTAACAAACTTTGCAAAGCAGATAGCCGTGGGGCGAGACTACTATGCAGATGAGATGGCAGAGATTATTAGAGCCATAACCCGCATTGACCCGGCAGAGCGACCTATTGTAGTCGAGGCAACAGTTGCCAATCTTGAAGAAGACAGTAACTCAGACGAAATTGTAGAGTTTATTGATTACTATAACTCATACACCCTTGAGATCCCTCAATCCGCTATCAAAGAACAGCCACTTCAGCTTCTTGCTCAATTTGCCGAGCAGATTTCAAAGAAACGTGCCAAAAGAATTAAGGTAACCTTTGAAGGTGAAAAAGGCCAAGATGCTGGCGGCTTAGGCCGCGTCTTTATCTCAGAGTTATTTGAAGCACTCAAGACAAAGCTTGCCTTTAGAGAGCGAGAAGGCACCGGTCTTTCTGCACCTGTTGCCTCTGGGATACTCAGCGATGAAGCTAAAAAAGCCTATAATCATATAGGAAAAGTACTGATGTTCTGCCTAAATGCCAGCACAGACTACCCTATAGGCATGATATTTGAGCAATCAGTATTTACGGCCCTTACAAAACTCCACGACAAGCATTTAGCCAATCCTATTCAAGAACTCGTAAAAAATAAAGAGCTCTATGACGAATTCTCTGCCCTCTACCAAGAAATGTACAGCCTAGATGAATCGGCAAAAAGCACTCTTGAATGGATGCAGAATAATAAAGATGATCCCGAAGCCAAAGAGCAGATTGAAGATATGATAGTAGACGTTTTTGGACCTCTTGTAGAAATAGCAAAAGGGATGAAGGATGTTGTATTCAACACAGTGACTCATCAAGACCTACTCAAGATGACGCCCCTTAAGCTTTCAGAAAAGCTTCAAGGAGTCGTTGGCAAACCGATGATACTCTCAGCTCTTGAATTTCATCCCGACATATCCCCACAAATAGAACAGTGGGTGAGGAGTTGGATTAAGGCGGCAGACAATAAAAAACTGACAGAATTTCTCTTAGCCATGACTGGCTCTAGTGCCCTTGGCAGAAAGCCACTCAAAATATCAGCCTGTGAAGGAGAAAAATTCATCTTTCACACCTGCTTTAATAGTGTTGAATTACCCGTTGCATTTCTTGAATCTGAAGAAAAACTGAATGCACTTTTAGACAACGTTCTAGGAGGCGGTAGATTTACCATTGCCTAAAGCATAAGAGCCTTTTAGGAAGCCATATTTAGGTCGCAGACAGTCTTCTGAGCTCAAAGAACGAAGAGATGCCAAACAGGCCAATAAGGGCCCAGAGAAGAGCTGGCACGACAATGTTTTGCACGAGCAAGAAGAGCTGGATAACCTGAAGCGTTGTCATAATCTTACCAGACCAAAATGTAACAAGCACCGCAAGCACAAAGAGCTGAATACCAACCAGACGGCAGATTTCGCATTAAGGAGGGCTACACCTATGGCTCAACTAACAACATTTATTTAATTTTAGTCCCAATTAGAGAACCTCATTTCAACTGATCAAAAGTCATTAATAATGGGATTTAAATAAATATCAGATAGATCTTTTGCATACCCCCATTTTCGTCCTTTATTCGCTACAAAATCGCCTGTTTTTTGTAATTCAAGTAACTTTGCTTTGGTTAGTTGTTCGTTCAAAAACAAATCTTTACTTTTGGAATTTTCAGCTCTTTCTTCATCGCCATGCAGTATTGTATGACATAAACTTGGATCAACAAAAATTACCGGAACTTTGTTGTACCAAACGGCTCTGTTTAGCAAATGATTATCTTCCCACCCCCATCCATAGTCTATCGCTTCTTCATAACCACCAACATTATAAAAATATTCTTTTTTAAGAGCTATTTTTCCAAAGCATCCTGTATTGCCAAAGAGATCTACCGGGGGTGCTGCGATTATGCATTCATTTTTTGCTAAAACATCTGAAATAAATTTAATATAGCCAGCTACAATGTAGTTATCTGCATCTAAATTTACTAAAATATCACCCGTTGCTTGTTTGTACGCTATATTTTTGGCATGAGAATGGGAAAAATATGTAGGCTCTTTAGTAATGAAATATTTAACAATGCCCTTATCAATATACTTCATCATGTTTTCTTTGCACCATTCGTGCATTTGATCTTGGCTGCCGTAATTTAATAGGATAAATTCACAGTTAGGGTATTGTGCTGCGATTTTTAAGTTTACCTGAAAAGTTTGCTTAAGATGATGCAGTCTTCCCATGCATGTGGTGCAAAACGAAATTTTCATAAATGCCCTAACACCTTGTCTTGCATTATTTCTTGGGCATAGACAAATGACGTTTTATGTGCAATTAAATTGTTGTGTAATTAAATTTACTTTGTTAGCATCCGCTTTATGGAAGAACTTTTAATTAAATATCGAAAATGGGCTCATGGGATAGTTCCAAGGCCGATTAAATTACAAATTCCTGGATGGTCAGGAAAATGTCCGGTCCACATGGGAGCCGCAGCGATACAGCCCTGGGAATGCTTGCCCTTTATTGAAGCCTCTACATATGGCTTGGAGTTGTGCTATTCGTTTGAAGGTGAAGTTCGTGTTTCAAATCATGATAATAAAATTGTTTTTGAGGGCGATACAGAAATAGATGACCCCGACCCTCCTTATACTAAGATTCCTCTTTTTTCGTCATTCTCGCCACATTTTTTTGGTCACACATCTTGTCTCGACATTCAGGTACCGCCAGGGTATGTTTTAAGGACTGAACCCCATCCAAGCTTTTATACAGATGCAACAGGTCAGGTGCCATGCTGCCTTCCTGGTCACCTTCAAACATCTTGGTGGCCTATGATTTTTTTTGTAGTTTTTAAAACCCCCATTCCAGGACAAACCATTGTTTTTAGAAAAGGCGAGCCATATGGGCAGGTGTTAGTGGTACCTCATAAACTTCGACATAAGATTGAAGAAATGTCAAGTTCCGAGCAACAAGATCGCCACACCCTTAGCATCCTTATTCGCAAGCATTCAAAAAAAATCCTCGAGGAGAGTGGCACGAAAGATCAAACTGATGGTGTGTTTGACTATAAATACAAAATTCTGAGCACTATTAATGCAAAAAAGGGACCGGCTGCCGTAAGAGAATATATTTACAGTCTCTAAACAAGAAATGAAAGTGAAAAGGGCCAGTCCTAATGGTGTCAACTTAAGAGGGGCTCTTAGTCTTATTCTTGTCTTCCTTTTCACATGTTTTACCTCGAGAAAAAAGTTAAGAATAAGAGCCTCTTGCAAAACTCGAGGCAAAACATTTTGGAGTGACTCGCTTTAGCGAGTCTTTTTCTAGGCCGATTTATCGGCCGTTTTAAAAGCCCGAAAGAGGCCGATGAATCGGCCGATCGAAAGACTCGCTAAAGCGAGTCACTCCATAAAGCACGAGTTTCAAGTTATTGACATCAGAGCTAGTTTTGCAAGAGGCTCATAAGAATAAGAATAAGACCAAGAATAAGAATAAGAAAAAGCCCTTAAATCAACCCCCTAGGCCGACCCCTTTTCATAAGCCATATTTAGGTCGCAGACAGTCTTCTGAGCTCAAAGAACGAAGAGATGCCAAACATGCCAATAAGGGCCCAGAGAAGAGCTGGCACGACAATGTTTTGCACGAGCAAGAAGAGCAGGATAAACTGAAGCGTTGTCATAATCTTACCAGACCAAAATGAACGCACCTGCCACTTTACTTGTGTAATCCGGGTGTACCCATAAAAAAGAAGAAGGCTCATCTCGCGGCTCAAAAGCAGCATAATCTGCCACAGCTCAAGCACAGGCCAAAATGTAACGAGCGCCGCAAGCACAAAGAGCTTATCCATAATAGGGTCGATAATAGTGCCAAGCCGTGATATCTGCCCAAGGCGGCGGGCTAAATAGCCATCTAAAAAGTCAGATAATGCCGCCAACACTATTGCTACGGTGCGAATAAGAGGAGATTCCACCAAAAACGCAAGAGCAAAAAAGCCCCTAGAGCAGGATATGAGGGTGGGCAAGTTCATGACACTGCAACTTTTTGCCGTTTTACAAAGAAGTAATAGCAGCCCACGCCAATAAGTGCTACGAGCACACCAAGCCCTACAAGAACGCCTGTTTCATGGACAGACGCGGCAAGCGCTTCATAATTTTTGCCACAGGTATAGGCAAGGTAGAAAAGAAGTGAAGAAAAGCCAAAGCAGGCAATAGCATCGGCAATAAAAAACTTATAGAACTGCATTTTAGCAGCTCCTGCTGTCATAAACACGCCGTTACGTATGCCAAAGGGTATGCAGCGACCCACTACAAGCGTAAGAACGCCATATTTTTTGTAAAATGAAGCAAGGCGATGCATTTTTTGCGCCGCTTTCATCTGGTAAATTTTGTCGCCCACAATGCGTCCAAGGCCATAGGCTATGCAGTCAGAGATAAAGCTGCCAAAAAAGGCCGCTAAAAAAAGCTGTAGGGTATATTCGGGAAGTACAGTGCTGGCAAGAACGCCGCTTGCTATAAGCAAAAGATCTTCGCTCACAGGCAGGCTAAAGCCTGTTATCACCAAGAGAGCAAAGATAATAAGCGGGGCCGCTGGCCCAACGTCACATAACCATTGTAAAAGTGGTTCCATAATACCTATATGTTCTTAACAACCGCTTCCACGGGAATCGAAAATTCTGCACCGTGTGACTGGATTACAGATATCGCCTTGATAAGAAGCTGATCGCGAAAACGTAAAAAATCGGGCTCACGTACATAATTGCTCAAACAGGTGATATGTAGCTCAACGCTTGCGCTACTTACCTGATCGATATACACAAGAATATTTTGATTAGTATCAACACCCTCATTTTTTTCCAAAAATGTACGAATGTCAGCAATAATTGCCTGAGCTAAGGACAGGTCCTGATGTCTTATAGAAATTTTTTCGTTAATTCTGCGGTGCGAACGTCTTTGACCGTTGATTACATAGGCCTTAGAAAATAGGGCATTAGGCACGTAGATTGGCTGCCTGTCTCTACTGCGGATAACTGTCTCATACCAACCAATCTCTTCGACGTAGCCTTCGATACTATGCGTAGGAAGTGATATGAGGTCACCGAGCGCAAAAGGCTGATTTATATGAATCATTATGCCAGTAAAAAAGTTGGCTATAATTTCTTGTGAGGCAAAGGCTACTGCAAGGCCGCTAATTCCCCCAAAGGCAATAAGGGCATTGAGGCTTACGCCCGTCACATCCATCAGCACAAAAGCCATCAAAAGCAGTACAATCACTGAAATAAGCTTGGAAAGACCATGGATTTTACCAGGCTCAAGACCTATCTCCTGCTTGCGGCTTCGCTCAAGCAGCACCGAGCGCACGTTGCTATTCATCCTCAGCAAAAACCAGCCCATCAGAACAACAGCGCTAATTGTAAACAAAGATTTTAATCCGTTTACAAAACTTTCGCTTAGATAGCGATCGGAAATAAGATCAAGTGTTTGGACAGCGGCAACAAACCAGATGTAGCACGATACAGGCAACGTAGCAGCTTGTATTGCTGCTTTTTTAATAAGCTCTCGCCTTTCAGAATATTTTTTTTGCAGTTTCGCAGAGAGCCATCCCCATGCGTGGTTGGCTACCGCTGCAAGAGTCAGTATAAATAAAAAAGTTAAAAACCAGGAGGCTTCGCCGTCCAGCAGGTTAATTACATTCCATAAAAGCAGTTGTTGCAACATCCATATCCTAAGTTTATTCGTGCCCGTGCCCGAGTGCGTGCCCGTGCCCGATTACTTTTCAATAAAACAGTCGCTCTATAATAATAGATGCACGATATTAAGTCACTGTCATATACTCAGGCTTCATTTGGAGGAACCCCCTATGCACACTGAGTCAGTCATGAAAAATGCGACAAGAACATTTTTTAAATCACTATTTGCCGTGATCGGCTTTGCCGTTGGCGTGCTTATCGTCATGGTTCTCTTTTCGCTACTCTTTTCAAGCACCGCAGAAAAACCCCACTCCACCACTCTTCGCGTACTTCCAGATGACCAGTGGAAAATTAGCGATTTTTCTCGCGAAGCGCCTTCTATCTTGCGAATCAACATCGATGGAGTTATCGGCCTCGATCACATCCGCAAAGAAGACATCATGCAGCAACTTATTGAATCGCAAGAGGGCGAGCTAAAGGCAGGCCAGGTAAAGGGCCTTCTTCTCTATATCAACACTCCAGGCGGTACTGCCGATGATTCCGATGCTATCTACCGCATGATCAAAGAATATAAAAGACGCTATAAAGTCCCTGTTGTTGCCTATGTCGATGGCATGTGCGCATCAGGCGGCACCTACATTGCTTGCGCGGCTGATAAAGTGTATGCG
The DNA here is from genome assembly GCA_018239765.1 of Verrucomicrobiota bacterium. Classification (GTDB taxonomy): domain Bacteria; phylum Chlamydiota; class Chlamydiia; order Chlamydiales; family FEN-1388; genus SZAS-7. The sequence goes on along the minus strand of JAFEGT010000002.1, from coordinate 26,942 downwards.
ACAAAGGATAGCCTTGTAGGCCATGTTGGCGTACTTTTGTCCCCACCATTTTTTAACTTTACAAAGCTTATGGACAAGCTCGGTATTGAATCCAAAACCTTCTTTGCCGGTAAAGACAAAGATGCCATGAACCCATTTAGACCATGGCAGCAAGGTGAAGGCGAAAACTACCAGCGCCTTGTAAGCTACATGTACGACCGCTTTAAGACCATAGTATCAGAAAACCGCCCAAAACTTACTGTAGAAGTGCTTACAGAAGAGGGCGCCCAGATCTATCCTGCGCCAGTAGCAAAAGAAAAGGGCTACATCGATGATGAAGTGAACTCAATCGATGAGCTCCTTGCAGAATTTGCAACAGAACTTGGCATCTACGAAGACTACCAATTTGTAGCGCTAGAAAAGCACGATTTCTTTGTCGATCTTTTCGGTGTAAAAGCTAAAGCACTGTTTAGTAAGGATAATGAGTTTCGCGTTCGCCTACCGGGCGATCTGCACCCAGACCTTTATGGAAAGCCCCTCTATCTTTACCACCCATATGAGTGATGCAATCTACATAATCGACGCGTCCGGTTTTATATACCGGGCGTTTTTTGCCATCCAGGGCCTTTCTAGCAGGCAGGGCGAGGCTACAGGCGCACTCTACGGCTACATCCGCTCATACCTTCGTCTGATTGAACAGTATAACCCCGCATACGTTGTAGCAGTCTTTGATGCCCCAGGAGGTAAAGACTCACGTGTTGCCATCTACAAAGAATATAAAGCACACAGAAAACCCACTCCAAACGAACTTATAGACCAGATCGGACTTGCTCAGGAGTACTGCACACTTGCTGGAGTGCCAACACTTGCAGCCCCAGGCGTAGAGGCTGACGACACCATTGGCTCAGTTGCACTATGGGCAAAAAAGATGGGTCTTGATGTCTTTATCTGCACTGGCGATAAAGACATGGCACAGCTCGTTGATGATAAGATCAAAATCATAAACCTGCATAAAGACAACCTGTTGATCGATGCTGAAAAGGCAAAAGAGCTCTATGGCGTAGCTCCAAGGCAGATGCGAGACTATTTGGCGATAGTTGGCGACACCTCTGACAACGTACCAGGAATTTCTGGTTTTGGACCAAAAAGTGCTATACAGCTACTCGAAGAGTACAAAACACTCGACAACATCCTTGCCAACGCGGACAAAATAGGCGGCAAAAAAGGTGCTACACTTGCATCTGAAAAGGAAATTGCCCTCATTAGCCAAAAGCTTGTTACGATCGACACCTCAGTTCCTTTCGAGCAAAATCTCGACTTTTTCAAACTCAAAGAAGCCGACAAGCCCAAGCTATGGCAGTTTTTGCAAAGCAAAAACTTTACATCGCTTATGGATATGGCAGATCTTCAGCCTGTAGAAACTGCCAACTATCACACCATAAAAAGTTTGGATGAACTGGATCAGCTTATTGCCAAGCTCTCTCGGGAAAAAACAGTCTGCATCGACACCGAAACAACAGGAACAAATCCGCACCTTGCAAGTCTTGTGGGAGTAGGCCTTGCAGCAGATGACAAGGACGCCTACTACATCCCCTTTAACTCAAGCATGGCAAGACGAGAGTTAAAAGAGCGTCTTGCACCACTTTTGGCAAACCCTGCTATTGGCTTTTATGGTCATAACATTAAATATGACATGCATGTGCTCAATAGAGCCGCCCTTCCAATTGCACACATTGCCGGCGACACTATCATCTCATCATATCTTTTAAATGCCCACCAAAGAAGGCACTCTCTTGATGACCTTGCCATGCTCTACTTTGGCAAAAAAAAGATCGATATCTCTGAGCTCATTGGTAAAGGCAAAAGCCAGATTACTATGGACCAGGTAGATATTGAAAAGGTCTCCACATACTGCTGTGAAGATGTTATCTACACTGTAAAGCTTAAAGAAGTGCTCGATAAGGAAATTGCCGAGCGCAAACTTGAGTCAGTATTAGAACTTGAAATTGCCCTTATAAAAGTGCTCCAGCGCATGGAAGCAACCGGGATTTACATAGATAAAAATGTATTAAGAAAGCTCTCACAAGAAGTTGGAAAGCAGATTGAGGCGCTTCAAGAGCATATTTATGTGCTAGCTGGCGGCCCCTTCAATTTAAACTCCCCTAAACAGCTTGCAGAGGTGCTTTTTGAAAAGCTTGCCATACGTCCACCCAAAAAGGGTAAAACGCAACCCTCAACAAATGCGGACGTACTTGAAACGTTAAGCTATGAATATCCGATCGCGGCTAAGATCATGGAGTATCGCTCACTTGAAAAGCTGCGCTCAACCTATCTTGAGACACTTCCTGAAGAAATAAATCCAGAGACTGGGCGTATCCACTGCACCTTCAATCAATTTGTAACGGCTACTGGAAGGCTTTCTAGCCAAGATCCAAACCTACAAAACATTCCGGTACGCTCTGAACTAGGCCTGAAGATACGCTCCAGTTTTCAACCCCAAGAGCCAGGCTGGAGCTTTCTGGCTGCTGACTATTCGCAAATCGAGCTGCGCATTCTTGCTCACGTTTGTGAAGATGAGGGCCTCTTGGAGGCCTTTCGCAATAATTTAGATGTGCACGCCTACACAGCATCTCAGATCTTTCATGTACCGCTAGAGGCAGTTACCGAAGAGATGCGACACCAGGCAAAAGCTGTCAATTTCGGCATAGTATACGGCCAGCAGGCTTTTGGGCTAGCCCAGACACTCCGCATACCCGTTTCAAGCGCACAGAGCTTTATCGATGCATACTTCCGTCGCTATAAGGGCATAAAAGACTATATTGAGAACGCAAAAGAAATGGCACGAAAAACAGGTAAAGCTGTTAGCCTCACAGGAAGGGAGCGTCTCTTACCAGAAATTAACAGCTCAAACCAGATGCTTAAAACAGCCGCTGAGCGTCTTGCGATCAATACACCATTTCAGGCAACAGCAGCCGATATCATCAAGATGGCCATGGTAAATTTGGATAAGTGGCTTATTGAGCATAAATCACCTGCTAGAATGCTCCTTCAAATACACGATGAACTGGTACTTGAGATGCCCGATAGTGAGATTCCAACCATATCTGAACAGGTAAAAAAGCATATGGAAGGAGTCTTTGCCCTTAAAGTTCCATTGATTGTAAAAATCAATGTTGGAAAAAATTGGATGGAATGTTAAAATTGCGTAAAGTTGCAGTAACAGGTGGAATTGCGAGTGGAAAGTCCACTGTTATAAGTTTTTTTCAAAAGTTAGGCGCCTACGTTGTCAGCGCAGATCAAATCGTACATCACCTTTTATCATCAAATACAGAAGTAATAAATAAAGTTAAATCGTTGCTTGGAGACCAGGTTTTCACGCAAGGCTGTATAGAGAGAAAAAAGGTTGCAGACGCTGTCTTTAAGGACCCTGAACTCTTAGAAAAACTGGAAGCGCTTCTTCACCCTTTAGTAGCCAGTATCATTGAAGAAAGGTGGAAAGAAGCAAGCGGAAACTACCCGCTTTTTGTTGCAGAAGTCCCGTTACTTTTTGAATCAGGACAAGAGCGTTTTTACGATGTAACAGTAGCTGTCGTTCGTCCTGAACCCCAAGTGAATGAGCGTGCAGCGAGACAATTTACCCAAGCCGAAAAGGCTAAAAGAGCAGATTTTATAATTGAAAACACAGGTAGCCTGGAAGAGCTCGAAGCAAAGGTTGCTTCACTTTACAGGATACTTTCAACAGGAGAAGATCTTGACGATGAATCAAGAAAATGAACCAAACTATACAGACTCAATCGTGGAAGAAACCTCAATAGAAGAGGGCGCCACAAACCAAAAAGCCCCATCAGATGCCCCACAAGGCCCCCCTCCAACAATAACAAAAATCGCCGATCTTCAGAGAATGAGCATCGACGAGCTTAACCACTATGCGAAAAAAGTGGGCTTACGCCACTTGGGCTCTATGACAAAATCTCAGATGGTGTTTGAGATCGTCAAAATGCTTGCAGATAGACCAAACGAGCTTCTGTATGGCGAAGGCGTTCTAGAGATTCTTCCGGACGGTTTTGGCTTTTTACGCTCAACGAACTACAACTACCTCCCCTCCGCTGAAGATATCTACGTATCCCCGGCTCAGATCCGCCGCTTTGACCTTAAAAAGGGCGACACTATCGCCGGAACCATCCGCCCGCCAAAGGACAAGGAAAAATACTTTGCCATGCTTAAAGTTGATCGCATCAACAATAAGCCACCAGAAAAGGCTCGCGAGCGCATCCACTTTGAAAACTTAACACCGCTTTACCCTAACAAGCGCCTTGTGATGGAGACAAACAAGGAAAACCTAACTACTCGTGTTATCGACCTTGTCAGCCCAATTGGTAAAGGTCAGCGTGCCATGATCGTTGCGCCTCCTCGTGCTGGTAAGACGATGATTCTTCAGTCGATTGCCAACGCTCTTGCGACAAACAATCCAGAAAGCGTGTTAATCGTTCTTCTTATCGACGAGCGCCCAGAAGAAGTTACCGACATGCAGCGCCTTGTGCGCGGCGAAGTGATTGCCTCTACCTTTGATGAACCACCAGAGCGTCACGTACAGGTTGCTGAGATGGCACTTGAAAAAGCTCGTCGCCTTGTAGAATATGGCAACGACGTTGTTATCCTCCTTGACTCACTTACTCGCCTTGCCCGCGCCTACAACGCTGTACAGCCGCATTCTGGCAAGATCTTGAGTGGTGGTATCGACTCTAACGCCCTTCATAAGCCAAAACGCTTCTTTGGTTCTGCCCGTAACGTAGAACAGGGCGGCTCGATGACCGTTATTGCAACGGCCCTTATCGACACAGGCTCCCGTATGGACGAAGTTATCTTTGAAGAATTTAAAGGTACAGGTAACATGGAACTTGTGCTGGATCGCCGCTTAGCAGACCGCCGCGTCTTCCCTGCTGTTGATCCAATCAAGAGTGGTACACGTAAAGAAGAGCTTCTCTATCATAAAGAAGAACTTGAGAAGATCTACCTGCTTCGCCAGGCGACAGCAGACCTTTCTACCCTCGATGCTATGAACCTGCTGCTTGGCCGCCTCAAAAAGACCAACAGCAACGTCGAATTCCTCCTCGGCATGAAAGACTAAACAACAGAGCGGCGCTTTAAGCGCCGCTTTTCTTGTCAAAAAATCTGTGACTATGGTAATATGACTATAGGAGGATTGCTATGCAAAGGTATATTCAGGCAGGTAAATTTAAGGCAGAGTGCCTTAGGATTATGGAAGAGGTGAACAAAAGTGGCTATGAGCTGATCATTACCAAAAGGCATGAGCCAATCGCAAAACTTTGTCCTATTGAGGCATCTGACACCTCCCTCTTTGGCAAGATGAAGGGCACCGTACACGTCAAGGGCGATATTACTCAACCAATTGACGAGGCGTGGGATGCCGATTCTTAAAAAGCTGCAGCAGCACAAGCTGCTTTTAGATACACATGTCTGGATCTGGTTGATGGGGGGCAACAGCTCTTTATCTCGCCAGTTTCGCACCGCGGTTGACAACGCCCAAAAACATGATGGCATACTGATATCTGCAATTTCGGTATGGGAAATTGGCATGTTGGTAGAGAAGAAGCGAATCGAAATAGAGATGGACACCTTAGATTGGGTAGAAACTTCGCTCTCTTCAAAAGGAGTAAAGCTCGTACCATTAACCCCGCGAATATCAATTCTCTCAAGCCGTCTGCCAGGAACAGTACATGGAGATCCTGCTGATCGTCTTCTTGTAGCATCAGCACATGAAGAAAACGCTGTTCTCGTTACTTGCGACCAGAAACTCATTTCCTACGGTCAGGATCGTTTTATTTCCGTCTACAACCCGCTAAAACAGGCATGAAATATGAAAAACTCAGAAGAAAAATTAGAAACGGCAATGAAGTATGCGATGGAGCACCGTCCAAAAATTGGTGGCTTCCCCTTCCTTGCTGAATGCTTAAGGCAGGCCGGTGTGATAAAAAACATCTGGTCACTTCCCTCAGCTCAAAGCATCTATGTAATGGACGATGTCACGCTTGTAAAGCAGGGCTCACCCCTTACGATGGCAGAAATCCCCCCATTTAACGAAGAGGCCTTGATCAAGGCGCTTCGCATCGATCAGGCAGGCAACAGCACCTTTTTTGAGTTTCTTGAGGCAACCTGTAAAGCTGGCGTTATTGGCTACGAAGTAGACTTTTTAGCGCGCACAGTCTCTTACTTCGGCGCACGCAATGAACGCTACACAGAATCCTATCCCGCTATTGATAGTAAAACTATACCTTTGAATTAGGCAAAGATTTGGTGATCGTTTTTGCGCTTTTGGGTTTTTGCGCTTTTGCGTTAAAATTGGTTTCTGTAAATAACGTTTAGGCGTGCACAAGGTTTTTCTAGGGCAGCAGTTTTTAACGCAAAAACGCAAAAACCCAAAAGCGCAAAAAACAATTCAGAGACTAATAGCACTCCTTAAGTGAACAGGATTGAACCTGATCCCGTTTTATCCTAGGGCTTTTCTGCGATAATCGTTGGAAATACGCCTTGAGGATCGTAGATAACAGCCTGGATGATAAATCCAGCTTCTTCTAGCTGCTGGCGTGTTGTTGCTTCTGTGCGCACCGCTGTCCAACGCCCTTGCATAATATCGGCAAAAACAGCTTTTTGTTTCAGAGCATCTTGCGGGTTTACGTTAATCCAGCTGGACTCTTTTGATAAGGCAGGCGATGGTGTAATAAAACTTGTGATAAGTGTACCGCCTGGCTTTAGCGCTTTAAAAAATTGCTTATAAAGCTCTACGACACGGGCATCATCTCTTTCGTAAAAGTTAAGGCCATTACTTAAGAGAAGATCATACGCATTTGGCATGTTCAGGTTCCAGGCATCAGCCTGAATAAACTTCGTACAGGCCACCTTGCCATGATCAACCGCATTTTTTGCAGCTAACGCAAGCGATTCAGCATCTATATCTATTCCCACAAGGTTGACATCTTTTATATCGGAAAGGTCTAAGCGCACTAAATCATCCATGAGGCCGCAAGGAAGAGAAGCTACTGTCATGCCATCACGAAGACGCTTTTGAGTTTCTTCAGCAAAGATCTGAAATCGCTTTTGTGATCCCATAAAATAGGGAGCGTGGTTAATCAGCCAATCTTCAAGTGGATGCTCAAGCTGCAATTTTGGACCATGTATAAGCCAATATGCTGTCCAATAGCCATTTAAGCCTCTATTTTTAAGCAAATAGCGCCCCAATTCAAATTCTGCCATCTGGTATAAGAGCGAGACCTCTTCTTCAAGAGGAAGGGTAAGTTCTTTAGCGGCTCTGAGTCGCTGTTCTATTGAAAAGAGATCAACTTCAGCAAATTTATCAGAAACTTCATGTGTAATAACCGTATCCATACGAGACCTCGAGCAAAATGTATTGGGATAGTATAAAACCCACACACTTAAAACACTATGTAAAATAATATTTACATTTTTAAATTTGCATGGTAAGTGAGAGAAAAAGAGGTTTTTATGAAGTATATGCTTTCTCTCTGCTTACTCCTTACGTCGTTTACCCTGCTTGTGGATGATGATAATGCAGGGCAAGAGCTCCAAGGGCGCCACCTTGACTTTGGCATAGGCTATACTACCGTTACCTACCTTGATAACAAAGTAAAAATCACAGCAGAACAGCGCATGTCAGATAATAAAATACAGGTTATTGTATTTCCACTAGAGATGGGCGTAACCTTTAATCTCGAACATCTGCGCGTAGGACATGCCCCGCCTCGCTATAACCTGCAAGGCAAGGTAGTCCTTGTAAAGGGAAACTTTGTGGCAAGAGTTAGTGAAAATGGCCCAAAAAGACGACAGATGACAGTACCTGTACAGATCTCACGGGTAAACCAATTTACTGTAAGCTCTAATGAAGCGCTCATTCAAGGCAATCAATACCGAGAATTTACTCCCCAATAATCTTTACGAGTACATTTTTAGAGTTTTGGCCGTCAAATTCGCCATAAAACACCTGCTCCCAAGTGCCGAAATCGGCCTTACCAGCGGTGATGGCAATTACCACTTCTCGTCCCATAAGCTGACGCTTGAGGTGGGCATCGCCATTTTCCTCGCCAGACTCATTGTGCTTCCAGAGCGTTAATGGCTCGTGCGGCGCCATTCTATCCACCCACTTGGTAAGGTCTTGGATGGAGCCCTTTTCATTATCGCCAATAAAGCAAGATGCCGTTACATGCATGGCAGCAACAAGGCAAAGGCCTTCTTGTATACCACTCTCTTTAATAGCGTCTTCTACTTGCTCAGTGATATTGATAAATGCAAGTCGAGTCTCTGTTTCTAACGTAAGTTCTTTTCGAAAGCTTCTCATCGTTTTTCTATTTCTGCTCCCTGTACAGATCCAAGTGCTTGGCTGTTGCCAGTAAGCACGATTTTACCATTACCACTTTCAAACACAATCGATCCTTTGCAGATCGACTTATCGGTAAGCTCTAAAACCTGCTGACCGATAGACCAAAAGGGCTTTTTAATGACAATAGTATGTAATTGACAATCTTTTAATGTTATAGACTGCGCAGAAACCACAAGAGGCGCACGAAATGTGGTATGCTCTGCACCAAAAAAGCCATTTACCAGTACATCACCCTCTACAACAGATCCTACAAGGTTTGTACGCCCTTGCACCATAAGAGAGTTGAGGTGTGAATTTGTCGCTGATAAATTGCCAACAACATCGACTCCTTTACGTACATATGTTCCATCAAGTGTTACAAAGCCTTTGGCTTCTAGTCTTGAGAGCGTTTCTTTTCCATAATGTACAATGCCAGAGCTTACATTCTTGCCGTCGTGAGTGGCCTGTGGGCCGTATGTCATGTAAGCATAGATGCCACCAATGATGATAGCGAGCGCAAGTAGGTATTTCATGCTCTATACTCCTTTTTTCGGCATAATCATGGCTTTGACTCTTTTTATCAAGCAAATTTCTAAGAAAAAAATAACCGCAGAGCCGCAGAGAACGCTGAGATCTACGCAGAGAAAAACTCGGGGACAATTAAAAAATGCGAAATTAAGAGCCTTTTGTAAAACTAGAGGCTCTTAAACCTTTGTTTTTCTCTGCGTTTGCTCGGCGCTCTTTGCGACTCTGCGGTTAGCATTCAAAATCAGAGGCTTTCGGCGGTGGGTAGCATACGTGCTAGTTCAGCTTTGAGGGCTTCGCAGCCTTCACCTGTTGAGGCAGAAATGGTAAAGATACGGTCTTTGTATTTGGAAAAAGCTTCTATAAACTCTTTAGCATGCTCAGGAGCACCTTCCAAGTCTATTTTGTTAAGCACAATGTAGGACTCGCGCTTAAGTAAGTCAGGATCGTACGAGCGAAGCTCTTCTTGCAAAATTGTAAAATCGCTAATCGGGGATCTCTGTTCCCAACCCGAGATATCAACTACATAGATAAGAACTTTTGTACGTTCAATATGGCGTAAAAATTCAAGGCCAAGACCGCGGTTTTTATGCGCGCCTTCTATAATGCCAGGAATATCGGCTATAAGAAGCCGTTTTTTATCAGGATAACGCATCACGCCAATGTTTGGATGAAGCGTTGTAAATGGATAGGCGCCGATAACAACATCGCGATTGGCAAGCTCAGAGATAAGTGTGGACTTACCCGCATTAGGAAAGCCTACAAGGCCAATATCTGCAATAAGCTTAAGTTCTAGCTCAACCTCTTTTTCTTCACCTTCTGTACCCGGCGTGCAGATGTTTGGGGCACGGTTTGTGGGGCTTCTAAAGACAAAGTTGCCTTTACCGCCTTTACCACCTTTACACAAAACAAATTTCTCGCCATGAGTTGTAAGGTCATAGAGAACTTCGCCCGTGTCGGCATCTTTCACAAGTGTACCGCAAGGCACTTTGAGTATCAGATTTTCGCCATTACCGCCCTGCTTGCAGCCTCCAGCACCCTGCACGCCATTTTTAGCTTTGCAGATGCGACTGTTAGCAAACCATTCGAGTGACGAGGAGTTGTTGTCAGCTTGTAAAATGACAGAACCACCATTGCCGCCATTACCGCCTGAGGGACCACCCTTAGGGATATATTTTTCGCGTCGCCATGCAATAACGCCGTTACCGCCCTTGCCTGCTACACAATGTATTTTGATTCTATCAATAAACATAAATAAAAAAAGACATAAGGGACCTAAACGACTTAAAGGACAT
>JAFEGT010000002.1:0-16721 GCA_018239765.1 Verrucomicrobiota bacterium | reverse complement strand
ATGTCCTTTAAGTCGTTTAGGTCCTTTTTAACCGAAATTAATTTTGGGCCGGAAGAACTGAGACGTATGTTTTGTCACTTTTCTTAAAGTGAACAACGCCATCATGCATAGCAAAAAGTGAGTCATCTTTTGCACGTCTGACACACTTTCCAGGGTGCCATTTTGTACCGCGCTGACGCACGAGAATGCTACCAGCAGAGACAAGCTCGCCTTCGCCGACTTTAATACCAAGACGCTTTGCTACTGAGTCGCGTCCGTTACGTGTTGAACCTTGGCCTTTCTTATGTGCCATGAGAGACCTCTACCCTTTAATGTCTGTGATTTTAACTTGCGAATAGCGCTGGCGATGGCCAAACTTTCGGTATTGGTTTTTGCGCTTTTTGTATTTAAGTGCTTCGATTTTTGGACCTTTTGTCTCTTGAAGAAACTGTCCAATAACCTTATAACCAGCCACTGTTGGCATGCCAACTTTCACCATGTCAGAGCCATCTGCCACGAGCAGCACATCGCTAAACTCAACAGATTTACCTGGTTCTGAATCTAAAAGTTCGACTTGGATTACATCGTCTTTTTTGACTTTATACTGTTTGCTTCCGCTACGAATAATTGCGTACATAGGATTTCCCCATTCATCTTAAGTAGCGACTATGGTAGCGGATTGGGGGGATTTAATTCAAGCTCTATTAATCCCAGTTCAAAATTGTGCCTTTCATCGTCTCACCGGTGCGCTGATTGACTAGGATAAACTTCTTCTTATCTTTTGTCTTTAGCACACGGATCACATCACCTATTTGCCAGTCTGCAGTATGGTCTGCGTCATGATCATGGGATGGTTTATAAAAAATATTATTAGTTAAAAGAATACTCTTTTTGCCACCACGCCCCTGCATTGCAAACTGCCCTGTTTTACGGCCTTGGCTTGTGACGCTGATGCGTTCAAGCTCTCCTGGCGTACGTATACTTGTCGAGCTTGAGGAATGGCGGGCTTCCACAACCCCGAAGCTTGTAGCCAGAGCCAGCAAGATAGTAAGGACTCTCATTTTCTTTTGCCCCAGTTATAAAGTTTTGTTTTTACTGATTCACCGGTACGCATATTCAGCAGCACATAACGCTTGTGGCTTTTTGCAATCATCACGCGAATAGTGTCGTCAAGTCTCCAGTGACGTAAAAGATGGGCATCTTTTTTGTTGGTAAGCATAAAGTAGCGGTTGTTTGACAAACCGATGCTATTTTTTGGCCCGAGGCCAATCATAGTATAGTCGCCAACTTCAGGATCTGCGCTGTAGCTTGTGTCAAAGTGAGAACTACCACTTACACCAGCATCCATATCATATCGGGATAAATCAAGCGCAAACATACCTGTAGAGCATAAAAGAGCACCAAGCAGCATATACAAAGCTTTCATAAAACTCATCCTTGTTTAGGTTAAAGCTTTTGTATGGCATTTTTGGTGATTTCTGATCAATTAAAAACAATTCGGGCAAGGGCAGGGGCAAGGGCAGGGGCAGGGATGGTAATTGATGTAAGGGTATGTAAAGGGTATGTGAAAGAAGTGGCCAGAACTGGAATCGAACCAGCGACACAAGGATTTTCAGTCCTCTGCTCTACCATCTGAGCTATCTGGCCATCAAAGGTAGAAACAGAATATGCGAAATGCCGAGTTTATTTCAACCCAGATTCAACGACTTAAATCGATCAAATCTTTTGTAATAGATATTGCCTCTTGCAATTGCATGTTCAGAATAGTGCGTAGAGCCCCTTTTGGGTCTAAAATCACTTTTTCATCCGTAAGCCCATGTCTTTCGGTAATGTAAAAATCACCACGCAGAAGGTTCTGATAATTTTTGTTATTTTGGATTCGATCATGGCTTTTTTTGACAAGATCTGGAATCCATTTGCGATACCTATCACTCTTTTGCTGCAAAAATGGCAGATAGTACTGCTCAAACCATGCTTTTTCTTTTGTATCTACGTCTTGCAGCGTGTCACTAAAGCTAGGAGCTATCTCGTCTGATTTAATTGTTTCAGGAAGATAGGACTCCCCTACCTTTTTCTCAGACATAAAGGTTGGCACAACGATATCCGACTTTACACCTTGAAACTGGGTAGAAACACCCGACACACTATAATAACGACCAATTGTGACCTTAAAATAGGACTCTGCATCCTTATCTTGCGTGACTGACTGCATCTGGATTGATCCTTTGCCATAGGTCTGCTCATCTCCCACCACAATGGCAACGCCATAATCTTTTAAGGCTTGAGCTACAATTTCTGCCGCCGAGGCGGTCTGCCTCGATGTCAGCACCACTAAAGGTCCGCTGTAGGAAACGCTCGGATCTGTATCTCTAAAGTACTTTAAGGTGCCGTCAGAATACTTTGCGGCCACAATCACGCCCGACTTAATGAAGAGTCCTGCAACCTTTACTGCTTGAAGCAAAAAGCCGCCTCGATTATCTCGAAGATCTAGCACAAGCCCTTTTATAGCCCCTTTTTGAGCAAGACTCGTAAGCGCCTCTTTTACATCATTTTCGCTGCTAATACCATCTGCACCTTGATAAAATGCATGCAGCTGGATAACCCCCACAATACCACCTGGAATCTTTTCAAAGGTTGTATCGACCCTACCCTCCTGTATTGCCGTGTGGCGACGCTCGAGCACAACATGATATACAGGCTGAGATCCTTTTCTAAATCCCACATCAACAAAAGTCCCCACTTTACCGGCAAGAGCAGCATCAAGCTCCTGAGCGCTCAACGTATTTACCTTCGTTTGATCTACCGAAACAACTTCATCTCCCACCTCTATTTTACCGCTTGCATCTGCACTTGAACCTTTAACAATTGATCCGACAAGAAAGCTATTGCCAGCCTGCTCAAGAATTATGCCCACGCCTTCATACTCCTTTTCAAGCTTCATGCGCAGAAGTTCGGCTTCTTTAGGGTCAAAATATTCTGAATGCACATCGAGACTTGCGGTAAGCGCCTTTAAAATATGCAGCGCAAAGAGATGCTCTTTTTCTTTTGGCCCGAGCGGCTTAGATTGCTTATTGAGGTAGAGATAGTCATTTTCGTAGCTCTCGAGCTCAAGCTCTACATTGGCAACAGCCTCAGTAAATGAAAGGGTTTTATTAAGGGCCCGAAAACTGTCGAGCTCTTTTGCAACAAGATGGGCCATGTAGATGGCATGCCTTTTATCAAGCTCCACTTCATTGGCGCTAAAGGTATCAACTAACCCTTCATCCGCATCTAAAAAGGGAGGTAGCGGTGTAACTGCAAGCTCTCTAAAGCGGTCGATATCAACAACCATAGTTCGCCTAAAAAGCCGAAGTTTACGTATTGACTCCTGGATCTTTTCGTTAATTTTACCAAAAATAGCGTAATCTTGGCGATCAACCGCATAAGCAAGGCTCTGAAGACCGCTGGAGCTCATGGTTAAAAAGGGTTCTACATCGTCTTTTAGAAGGTATACATGCTGTGGATCAAACTGGTTGATAAAATGCACCATTGCCCTTTGCATAATCTGTCCAGAAAGCTTTTTTTGGGTCACATGCTCAGATAAAAACTTTTGCATCTCGCCATGTATATCGGAGAGCGACATCTCAGTTTGAGCAAAAAGCATCATCGGCAACAGGAAAAAAAGGCAAATAAATCTCGACATGGGCAAATTCCTACTTGAAAAGAGTCTTGCCCTTGTATTATATTTTATAGTATTTCTGGCAAGATATGTCTGTAACTATTGATGATTTACTTCTACAGGTCCAAAAAAAGGAGATCGAAATTTTCGATCTATCCTTAACCGACCTCGCTCGAGAGTTCCAACAACAAGAGTATGCCCTCTATCCAGGCGCGCGCTTTATTGCTGGCCTTGCCCACCTTATTTATGTAAAGGCTCAAGGGCTTGTACCGCCTGATGAAGAGGCCGACTCCACAGAAGAGGATTTTGAGGCGTTACGCCTGCAGTCAGTTGAAGAATATGCGACATTTCGCGACGTAGCAAAAGACTTTTCATCAAAAGAGCGCGAGCAGTCAGACTTCTTTTTCAGACCGCATATTTTGCCTCCAGAAGAGGTTCCAAGGCCATTTCACATGCCGCTTGACCTTGATGAATTTTCGCGCCTATTTATAAACATCTGGCAGCAAGCAAAAGACCGTTCTGTATCAATTTATGAGGAAGAGTGGAGCGTTGCCGATGCCCTCAAAATAGTGCGCCTGCAGCTTGCTGAGAAGCAGCTTACGATACATGAACTGTTTCCGCAGGAATATTCAAAAGAGCGCCTTATCGTCACCTTTTTGGCTGTACTTGAGCTTCTGAAAAACGGCGAAGCAAGATTATTTAAAGAACAAAATGTTTGGTGTTTATCATGTCCGCAGTAGAAGTAAAACGCATTGTAGAAGCTGTACTTTTTGCATCGGGCGAACCAGTACCGTTGCAGAAGCTACGAGAGATCATTGAATCGAGCCACCCCATCACCATGCGAGAGCTTAAAGTTATAGTCGAGATGATGCAGCAGGAATATAAGGATCAGAACCGTGCATTTTGCCTTGAAATGATCGCCGATGGCTATGTACTGAGAACTGCCCCTGCATATTCACCTTATGTAAAGATGCTTTTTGCAAACCGCAAAAAAGATCGCCTTTCGCAGGCCTCGCTTGAAACACTTGCGATCATCGCTTATAAGCAGCCTGTTACCAAAGCTCAAATAGAGCTTATACGAGGCGTAGACTGCTCTGGGGTTCTTCAGCACCTACAAGAACGAGCACTCATCGAAGTTGTCGACCGCCTAGAAGCCCCAGGCAGACCCGGCCTCTTCGCCACCACCAAAGAGTTCTTAAAGCACTTTGGCCTTAACAGCCTCCAAGACTTACCAAAACAAGGTGCATAAGGGACCTAGTTGACAATTCTCTTGATTTAGCGTATTATCGTAAGTCAATTCAAATGAGGTGGTTATGTCTGTAGGTGCAACAACGAAAGTTTTTATGCCAACGAAAGATGAAGCATGGACCAAAACAGAGGTTAGCTTCAATATCATTCAAGTAGGGATCTACAAGGCCACCGTCTACCCAGCTTTAGTACTCACCGCCAAGCCTAAAATGGATGGCAAGACATGGAAGCTCATAGAATCGCTCGACCTCAAAAAATTCAGAACCGTAGGCGATATCGAAATATTTGCCTTAAAGATTCTCAAAAAAACCGTTAAGGGTGATAACACTCATAAACATGACGTGCATACCAAGCTCAAAAACGGCCTAAAAACCTACGCCGAAGAGGGACTCCTCAAGGCCTCTAGTCTCCTGCTAGATCTTGCGAAATCAAAATAAAGTTTTGCCAAACAGAAAAACACTTTGTATTTAACTGACTAATTCTGCTATCCTTATCACGCGAATTTTTTTCGCATTTTTAAGGAGTAAACATCAATGCCAACTATTAGTCAGCTGGTAAAACAAGGCCGCAGCATGAAGAAGATGAAGAGCAAATCACCAGCTCTGAAATCTTGCCCGCAAAAGCGTGGCGTCTGCGTCCAAGTAAAAACAAAAACCCCTAAGAAACCTAACTCTGCTCTTCGTAAAGTAGCATGGGTACGTCTTTCTACAGGGCAAGAGGTGATCGCCTACATCGGCGGTGAAGGCCATAATCTCCAGGAACACAGCATCGTGCTCGTTCGTGGTGGTCGTGTGAAGGACCTTCCTGGTGTTCGCTATCACATCGTTCGTGGCTGTCTCGACTGCGCACCAGTTAAAGACAGAAAGAAAAGTCGATCGAAGTACGGGGCAAAGAAGCCTAAGTAACGCTGGGATATTTTTTCATAAANNATTTCTTGCACAGGTTTTTATAAAAAACCAGGTGAATATTCGATCGGCATACGTTAATTGTAAAATTTATTTTGGAATAAACTATGTCAAGAAGACACAGAGCAGAAACAAGAGAGATCGATCCAGATCCAATGTACAATAGCAAAGTTCTTGCTAAGTTCATCAATAAGATCATGATCGGTGGCAAAAAATCGACTGCCCGTCGCATTATTTATAACGCGATTCAAAAGTTTGCAAACCGAGTAAAAGCAGAAAATGCACTCGAAGCTTTTGAACAAGCGCTAGATAACGCAAAGCCATCTCTCGAGGTAAAATCTCGTCGTATTGGCGGCGCAACCTATCAGGTGCCCGTCGAAATCCCTTCCGCACGTCAGACTTCGCTTGCTATGCGATGGATCATCGCAAACTCACGCTCAAAGCCTGGTAAGTCCATGGAAGAGGCGCTTTCGCTAGAACTTGCCGATTGCTTTAACAATCAAGGCACGACCATTAAGAAAAAAGACGACACACACCGTATGGCTGAAGCAAATAAAGCTTTTGCCCACTACAAGTGGTAACACCTCGAGGCATATCGCACTATGGCAAGACCTAAGGAAGAAAAATTAAAGAATGTACGTAACCTTGGCATCATGGCTCACATCGATGCAGGTAAGACGACAACAACAGAACGTATTTTGTACTACACCGGCCGTGTACACAGAATGGGTGAGGTGCATGAAGGCGCCGCAACCATGGACTGGATGGTGCAGGAACAAGAGCGTGGTATCACCATTACCTCAGCATGTACGACTGTTTTCTGGAAGCCAAAAGCTTCAGAAGAACAAGCTCGTATCAACATCATCGATACCCCTGGCCACGTTGACTTCACAATTGAAGTAGAACGCTCACTTCGCGTTCTCGACGGTGCTGTAGCGGTGTTCGATGCGGTATCAGGCGTAGAGCCCCAATCAGAAACTGTATGGCGTCAAGCTGACAAATACGGCGTACCTCGTATTGCCTTTGTCAACAAGATGGACCGTATCGGTGCCGACTACTTTGCTGCTATTGCAAGCATCAAAGAAAAGCTCGGTGCTAATGCATTTGCCGTACACTTCCCACTTGGAGCAGAGAGCCAATTCAAGGGCATGGTTGACCTTCTTCAGATGAAAGCACTCTGGTTTCACGACGAAACCTTGGGCGCCGACTGGGAAGAGTCAGAAATCCCCGCAGAATACCTCGATGAGTGTAAAGCACTTCGTCAGGCACTCTTGGAAGAGCTTGCAACGCTTGATGAATCAAATGAAGCGTTCATGCACAAAGTGCTTGAAAACCCAGATTCTATTACAGCAGAAGAGATCCATCCCCTTATCCGTAAGGGCGTCTGCAGCCTAAAAATTACTCCTGTACTTTGCGGTACAGCGTTTAAGAACAAAGGCGTTCAGCAGCTTCTCGATGCAGTAGTATACTGGCTGCCATCCCCTCTTGACCGTGGACAAATTAAGGCCTACGACCTCAAGAACAACAGCGAAGAGATAGTCCTACAACCAGACGACAGCGGTAAACTCGCAGCGCTTGCGTTTAAGATTATGTCTGACCCTTATGTTGGCAGAATTACCTACATCCGTCTTTACAGCGGTACATTAAACAAGGGCACAACCCTTCTTAATACCACAAAAGACACAAAAGAGCGCGTGTCACGTCTTCTTGAGATGCACGCAAACCAAAGAAAAGAACGCGACGAATTTTATGCAGGCGATATTGCAGCATGTGTAGGCCTTAAAAAGGCAACAACTGGCGATACCCTCTGCGACGAAGATCATCCGCTTCTTCTTGAAAAGATGGAATTCCCAGAACCTGTTATTTCGATGGCGATTGAGCCTAAGTCGAAGGGTGACCGTGAAAAGCTTGCTTTTGCACTTTCATCTCTTGCTGACGAAGACCCAACTTTCCGCGTAAGCACCAACGAAGAAACAGGCCAGACCATTATCCGTGGTATGGGCGAACTTCACCTCGAAATTTTGTACGACCGCATGATGCGCGAATTTAACGTTCAAGCGAACGTTGGCGCACCTCAAGTTGCCTACAAAGAAACGATCCAATCACCAAGCTCCTGCCAAACGAAATTCGTTAAGCAGTCTGGTGGCCGTGGTCAGTATGCGCACGTTGATCTCGAAATCGAGCCAAACGAGCGCGGCAAGGGTAATGAAGTTGTCAGCAAGATTGTTGGCGGCGTTATCCCACGCGAATACATCCCAGCGGTTATCAAGGGGGTCGAAGAGGGCCTTGCAACAGGTACTCTTGCCGGCTATCCGCTTGTCGACGTTAAGGTTGCGATCGTTTATGGATCGTACCACGAAGTTGACTCGAGCGAACTTGCCTTTAAAATTTGCGGATCCATGGCTGTCAAGGACGCAACGAAGAAAGCAAGCCCATTTATTCTCGAACCAATTATGCGCGTCGACGTTATTGCTCCAGAAGCATGCGTTGGTGATGTGCTTGGCGACTTAAGCCGTCGTCGTGGCCGCATCTTAGGTCAGGAGTCAATGAAAGGTAGTATGGTAATGCTGAAGGCAGAAGTGCCATTAAGCGAAATGTTTGGTTACTCAACACAGCTTCGTTCGATCTCATCTGGTCGTGCGACATATGTGATGGAGCCAAGCCATTTCGAAAAGGTTCCTACCAAGATTCAAGAAGAAATCATTAAGAAGTAAGGTATTTGCTCATGGCAAAACAAGAAAAAGCCGAAAAGGCTGAAAAGACAGAAAAGCCAGTAAAGGCCACAAAGCCAAAAGCTGAAAAAGCAGAAAAAGTTGTTAAGGCTGAAAAAGCTGAAAAGGCTCCTGCTAAGGCTGAAAAGGCCCCTGCTAAAACAGAAAAGAAAGAGACTGCGAAAGCAGTTCCTGTGCGTCAAAAGATTCGCATCCGCCTCAAAGGCTATGATGCTCGTCTTTTAGACAGATCTGTACTTGACATTGTTGAAACAGCGAAGCGCTCAGGCGCAGCAGTTGTAGGTCCAATTCCATTGCCTACAAAGCGTGAGATCTTTACAGTTCTCCGTTCGCCTAACATCGACAGAAAGTCACGCGAACAGTTTGAAATTCGCACACACAAGCGTTTGGTTGATATCCTCAACCCAACAGCAAAGACTATCGATGCGCTCAAGACATTGACCCTGCCTGCAGGTGTTGATATTAAGATCCGCGCAGCGTAAGTTTTAGTGCAGTCTGAAACTCTGGAGCCCTCTTTGAAAAAAGAGGGCTCTTTTTTTGTATAAAGAGCCTGTTGCAAAACTCGAGGTTATTACGTTATTGTCCCAGCGATGCTCTCGCACCACTGGGGTGGTATTGTGTTACTTAACGTAAATATACTTTGGTTTTGAAGGAATACCGTTGGCAACCACTTCTATTTTACTTTTACCGTGCTCTATAGAGTCAGGAACATCAAAGTAAGTGTAGACTTCCTTATCTGACGCTACGCCCATAAAGCTATGGTCATGTGTGCGGCAGTAAAAGACATGGCCAGTTTCGTCGTTAGTAATACGAACAAGTGGGTAGTTCGTAGCAGCGCCATCTTCGTCACCATAGCTTTGTGCCTGCGACATACCGTTAAATCTAATACCTTCAATTTTATAGGTTTTGCCCTTACGTACCTTTTCAGGATACTGTTTAATAACAGGTGCCCAGTCTGAATTGTAGCATCTGTTACCTGGGGTATATATGTATACAGAAGAGGTTTCGCTTGTTACAAGCACTTGCCCCGTTGGTAAGAGAACCATATTAGGCGCAGATGATACAATATCTTGTGAATTGGGCATCACTGCTTGTTCTATAAGCTCGTTGTTTTCGTAGGTGAACTCAAAGAAGTGTGCAGGCGGCAGAAAGAAAAATGGACCAGCTACAACAAAAACATTACCGTTTGGCAATAAAACAGCACAAGCATCGGCACAGGTAAGCTGCCCCTCTTCTCCAGGACCTATAGGAAATGGTCTTGTTACTGACCATGTCTCAGTTTCTGAATCAAATAGCACATTTTGCCCTGTGTATGAACCACCAAATGCAACAACTTTGCCATCTGGACGCAGTATAGCTGGACCTATTTCTCCTGCAATCTCTTCTGTAAGCGGCTGTATTGTGCTACCCGCACTTTTCCATCTTTTTGTTTTAGGATTAAAGATGAGGGAGTTTGTCATGTTTGCAGAAAGTGGAAAACTTCCATAAATTTCTGGCACAAAATATTGGCCGTTGTAGCACTCTGTCGTAAGAACGTTACCGTTTGGAAGCAGGACTAAAAACTGCTCGTCATTCATGGATGGATTTGTTCTCGTGCCAACTTCTGTCCACTTCAATGTTTTTGGATTTAGGTAGGCAAGCTGATTGCTCATTTTTGGGGCTAGAACAAAGGTACCATCTTCTAGCACTACGCTTGATGCATCACCAATTGCATTTGGTGCAAATTCCGCACGTGGAGGGTATTGGTCGATTACAAAAGGCGGTGGCAGTATCGGCTGCCATAGATCCTCTACAGGATCATAGATGGCACACATATTCGTGAGCACAAAATCAAAATTTGGGCCATTATTTTCGCCTCCAGCAAACACCACACGGCCATCAGCAAGTACTGCAGATGCAAAATATGCTGGTGCATACTCTGTTTGATTTGGCTCATTTGGCGCAGTGCGGCAAGAGTATTGAATTGGCCAATCAATATTCTGAGGAATTGCGGGTAGTGATGCAGCTTGTATCCATCTGCCATTTGCATAGTCACCAGTCTCATCTGGAACAAGTCTCCAAATATCTGAATAGCCTATGTCCGTAATTAAAATGCTGCCATCTGTAAGAAGTATAGGCGTTGCTGCCCCGCCTTGTAAAAAGGTAGGTTGATTAACAAGAGGCTGCCAGTAGCCATAGGCATTTGCGCTACTTGATGATGAGTGATGTTTTGCGAAAATAGGTGCCTGAATACTTATAAGCAGCATCAGTGCCCGAAAAAGGCCAAAAAGATTTTTCATAGAGAGATCCTTGTGTTACGGTAAAAAAAGCTTATACCAATAAATTGCATTCTACGCTGTCGATTTTATTTTGGAAATACAAAAACGTAGATGACAACTTTACAAGAAACCCTACGGCCCAATGAACTGTATAGGACTCGTCACTTCTTCTTTGAGCTTTTTGTCGATCACCTTTTCGTCTTCGACAATGAGGATATAGCGGCGGAACGCCTCGCGGGCATCGCCAAGAGGAATGCGCTCCATGTAGATATACTCCTGGCGCTTCTCGCCCAGCTCTTTTACTTCATACGGCCGGCCAAACTGCACCTGCACTTCAGAAATTTGCTCGCCAATTGAGATTCGCTGATAATCATCGTAGCTAAAATATTTACCAGTTGCACATGCTGTTAAAAGCAGCAACAGTGCAATTTTACTCTTCATCTTGCTCTTCATCTTGAACCTCTCCTTCAAATTTTCCTGACGCCTTCCAGATTTTTCCTGATATCTTTGTACGCGCTCCATCAGTTGAGAGGTATTCGGCGTGCATCGCATACTCTTCATCATGCAGCTTTTCATACACCTCATAGCCTTCAAATACGCCTACATTACGAAACTCCCACGCCACGAGGTTTTCTTCAAGTAATCCGCGGCCACTAAAAACACCCAAAACCTCATTTTGAAGAACTATGTCAAATGCAACCTTATCAGTAAGCTTTATCGTAAAGACATTTACCATGCGGTCGCCACCAATAATCTCTACCGTCTGTGTACACTGAAAGGTGTCGCTATCGGGCTTGATGCAGGACCATTTGGTGCGAAAGTAGAGAAGGTCTGGACTAAAGCTAAAGGTTACCTGTCCTGTACCAAGCCAGTCTCCTGGCTGAAAAATAAAATGATCTTGAAATTGTCCCTGCATTAGAACATAAACCTTCTGCTATAGATGCTCTGCAAAATGCCAAGCGCCATCATTGTACTCAGTACACTAGATCCCCCATAGCTTACAAGCACTAAAGGAACGCCAGTGATGGGCAATATGCCGCACATCATGCCAATATTTACCGTAATGTGTACCGCTAAAAAGACGGCAATGCCCGCTGCCAAGAGTCTGCCAAAAGCATCCTTTGCAACCGCACTTACCTGAAATGAGCAGTAAATTAATCCATAAAACAGTAGCAGCAAAAATACAAGCCCAATAAATCCAAATTCTTCGCCAAAGGCAGGAAATGCTGAATCTGTATAGGGTACAGGAAGCGATCCTCCCCTTGTATACTCACTCTCTTTAAAGCCAACTCCTGTAAGGCCGCCTATGGCAACAGCGGTGGCTGCGGCTTTTTGGTGGTGCGTGTTGGGGTTTAGGCGCTCGTACTGATACTCTTTAATGACCTTTAAAAAATAGGGCCTTGATTCTTCGTGAGAAAGAATGCCGCTGAAAAATAAAAAGACAACAAAGACCGCTCCTAGTGCAGCTCCAAGCATCGCACGAACAAGCCAGGGGGCCATATCGCCAAAGTAAAACATCACAAGAGTCATCGGATAGAGCACAAGAGCCGTTCCTAAGTCTGGCTGTTTTAGAATGCATACGAAAGGGATAATAAAAATTAACAGAGCTCCTAAGGCGGTGCTGAGCGAGCGAGATGAGAGTGCTTTTCGCTCCAAAAACCAGCTTAAGGCAATAACAAGAGCAAGCTTTGCATACTCAGATGGCTGAAAATTGTGCGAAATAAAAGGAAGGCGATACCAGCGATGCACATTTTGGATGGCTTCTACAAAAAAAAGCCCAATAAGTGAGATGATGCTCGCTACATAAAGCACCCAAGCCCACTCTCTAAGTTTGTTGTAATCAAATCCTGCAAAGAAAAAAAAGACCACCCAGCCAATGGCAAACCATTGAATTTGTGTTTTTACCATGGGAGTAAAAAAGGGCTCTTCGATATAGTCGCTTGTAAGGTTTGAAGAGTACGATGAGATAATGAGCAAACTTACAGCCATCAAAATAAAGATGACAAAGACTGCTCGAAAATCGATTCTTGTAAAATATTTACTAGACCACATATGAATATTCGCTATTACCACATAACTAAAGTCACATCCACAAATACCTGGGCCAAGGAACATGCCCACGAATTTGCTCACGATGAGATTGCCGCCATAACTGCCGATGAGCAGACGCATGGCCGCGGCCGCTACGCTCGCGTCTGGCACTCCCCTGCAGGCAAAAACCTCTATCTTACTCTTGCCTTCTACTCAAACATCAAGCCATTTGCGCTCTGCCAACTTGCCTCACTTACACTCGAAGAATTTTTACAGATTCACGGCATCACAGCCAAAATAAAATGGCCCAACGACCTTCTTGTAAACGGCAAAAAAATTGTCGGCGTGCTCACAGAGCGTCAAGAGGTTAACGGTATGGCTTTCATTGTGCTAGGAATAGGCCTGAATGTCAACATGAATGGCGAAGAGATTGCAGAAATTCCACAAGCGGCCACCTCGATGTTTTTGGAAAAAAATCACACCTTTTCGCTTGATGCCGTAAAGCAATTTTATGTGCGTCTTTTTGTAAAACGGCTCCTTGAGGCTCAGGAAAACAACTTTGCCGATGTATGGAGCCACTGGCAAAAGAGCTTAAACTGGATGCTCGAACATCCGGTATGCATTCAAACCCACGCCAAAAGACTCGAAGGCAAGGTTATTGCACTTGATAAAGAGGGCAACCTTCTTCTACAAGGCCCTGACGGCCATACACACACGATCCAAAGTGCTGATGTTAACCTCTAAGACTTCGTCCTTTGGGTCCCTTAAGCCCCTTATGTCCCTTTTTTGTCGTTTGAAAATTGACAATAAAGCGCTTTATCCGCTACACCTAAAACCGTGTTCAAATTTTTAAAAAGGCATTGTATGAAACAAAATCTTAAGAAAAAAATCGTGATGGGCGTATGCTCAGCGGCTTTTATGAGCCAAACAGTGCTTGCATTTGCAGGATCAGCACCTCAGGCCGGACAAGTAATGGATAGCACCCCACTTACAGCCCAAGAGCAAGCATTTGCTCGCAGACTTTCAAACAACGCAAAAGATCTCTTTACGAAGATGAGCGAATCAGACCGCCAAGCGGTTATGAAGATCGTACTCCATGCATGCAAAGGCCAAAACGCCTGCAAGGGCCAGGGTGGTTGCAAATCTGATGCAAATGCCTGCAAAGGTCAAAATTCCTGCAAGGGCAAGGGCCAGTGTAAAGTTGGCGCTAACGATGCTGTCATGATGATTGAAAAGCGTAACGGCGCTATGTAATTCCATCCTGGGACGGCACGTTGTGCCGTCCCATCATTTAGTTTTCTATAAACTTGGCAATATCTTTCTTACTGTGTATTCTGGAAAATGCACAACCACACTTAGGAGAGATCTATGCAAACTACACTCTTTCACACAGCATTTTTATTTGTCATTTGCCTCACAAGCACATTTTCACTCTTTGGAGATGCCGCACAAGGTGAAGCGCTCGAAAGACAGATGTGGGAAGATATGAAGCATCGTAACTACAAAGATATCGAGGAGCATATTGCCGCAGGGTTTCAGTCAGTGCATACAGATGGCGCAAGAACCCGTGCAGAAGAGATTCAACTGATAAAAGACCTCTACTTAGGTTCCTACACTATTACCGACATGAAGGTTACAGAAGGCAAGGACTCCTATATTGTTACCTATAAAATTGCAGTCGGCGAAACTATCGATGCCAAAAGACTTTCAGATAAGCCTACACCTCGTATGAGCATGTGGCAAAAAATTGATGAAAAATGGCAATGGATAGCACATGCGAACTTCAATCCGATTTCGACAGGAACTACAGCGCTTCCTAAAGCTCCAAATCCAAATAACTAGAAAAAGCGGCACTCACATTGCCGCTTGTCTATTGGCATTTTCATGAGAAAAAATCAAAACATTCCAAATCTCGGTATAGGCATAGGGCTTAGAATCCCTCACTATGAGGATATTTTTAGCAAAAAGCCCTCCATAGATTGGTTTGAGATCATAAGTGAAAACTTTATGATCGATGAAGGCTTGCCGCTTATCAACCTTGAACGTATTTTGGAGCACTATCCTGTAGTGCAGCATGGTGTAAACCTTGCTATCGGCAGCCCCGACCCACTTGATTTTGACTACCTAAAAAAGCTCAAAAAACTTGCTCAAAAGACAAAGACGCCCTGGATTTCTGATCACCTATGCTGGGGAAGGCTCCCTGGAGCCCATTTTCATGATCTATTGCCTCTACCTTATACTAAAGAGGTAATTGACTATGTGGCAGAACGAGCTCGTATCGTGCAGGACTTTTTAGAGGTTCCCTTTGCTCTTGAAAATCTCTCATCTTATGTCACCTACACCTCTGATCAGATGCCGGAGTGGGATTTTTATACAGCAATCGTCGAAAAGGCCGACATCTTTATGATGCTCGACGTCAATAACATCTATGTTTCAAGCCAAAACCACGGCTTTGATCCAAAACATTACTACCAAAATCTCCCACTCGACAGAGTCCTCCAGATACATCTAGCAGGCCATAAGCGATGCGACGGCTATATTTTGGACACCCACGATAACTACGTATGCGACGAAGTGTGGGAAATTTATGGGGAAGTCTACCCTCTTACAGGAGGCGTATCGACTCTGTTGGAATGGGACGACAACTTTTTATCCTTCCAAGACACCTGGGATGAGGCCCTGAAGGCAAAAGCATTTCAAAAGGCGCTTGTATGACGCTACCAGAAAGCCTTCTCCATATACAAAAATGGTTTGGCGGCATCATCACACAAGAGCTTTCGTGCGACATTGACAACGCCTCACGCTACATCGTAGAAACCAAAACGCTGACGGCTGAAGAGCGTATGAGAATCTATAACTATAGTTACTGGCTGAGACTTTATGATGCGCTTCACGATGAGTATCCCTTTTTATCGAGGCTCTTTGGCAAAGACTCTTTTGACGAAGAGATTTCCACCCCATTTTTACAGCGCCATCCTCCCTCACATTGGAGCTTAAACCTGCTGGGAATCAAGCTTCCGGAGTTTTTAGATACATTTTACACTGCGTCAGACCGCGCCCTTGTGCTGAAGGCGTGTTTTATAGACTGGGCATGCCAAAGAAGCTTCTTTGCTGTTTCCTACCCTGAACTTAATCTTACTGACTATGCAGGCGATGATGCCGAAAAACTGCTCACATGCCCTCTTAGATTGCAGTCACACGTACACCTTTTTGAAGCAAATGGCCATATGATGCGCTATCGAGAGGCCTTTTTAAAAGAAGAGCATGACTACTGGCTGAAAGCTGACTTTCCACCTCTTGATAAGGAAAAGCTCTATTACTTTATTATCTTTCGCAACAGCCGCTACACTGTTGAGTGGGATACTTTAGAGCCCGATGAATATAGGCTTCTTACACTTTTAGAGTCTGGCCTTACTCTTGACGAGGCCGTCGACAAAATTCCGGAATCTGACGACATTGCCCTCTGGATCCAGAAATGGCTCCTCCGCCAGTGGCTCTGCAAAGCCAGCTAATTACTATCTTGGTCTTATTCTTGGTCTTATTCTCGGGAGCCTTTTGTAAAACTTAGCGAAACTGAGTTCAGGCCAACGGCCTGGGTTATAAAAGCCTAGGGCAACGCCCTAGGTTGAGACACATATTAAGATGCAGGCTGTAGGCCTGCGTTATAGTTATGTAACCATACGCTANNCGCAGGCCTACAGCCTGCAATATAGTCCGCATCTTAGTCCTAGGGCGCTGCCCTAGGCTTTTATAAACCAGGCCGTTGGCCTGAAAACGGATAACTCGAGTTTTGGAAAAGGCCCTTAAGATTATGATCGAGATTAAGAGAAAGACGGTCTTAAGCACGCCTGTTACTGTTGCAAGAGGTTCTTTTAACCTGAGTTTGGGGTTTTTAGGTGAATTCTAAAGA
>JAFEGT010000029.1 GCA_018239765.1 Verrucomicrobiota bacterium | reverse complement strand
TATACTGGCCTTTTTTTTTCTAAAGAGAGTTCTTGATCTTAATCTTGATCTTAATCTTAATCATTTTTTCTCTTTTTCTGAATTCAAAACAGAGGAGATTAAGATCAAGATCAAGATCAAGATTAAGAGATCTTTTAGCTACGGATTACGAGGGTCTCCGCAATCATATCATGCAGAGCTTGCTTCTTCTTTGTGAAGGCAATCATCAAATAACCAACACCTAAGATCAAAGCAGACAAAATTGTGGCAATTTCACGTCCACAGGCTCGCAGGAATGATATTTTGTTGCCATCCATATCCACAATCTTAATGCCAAGCGCCATCATTCCAAGTGTTGCTTGACGGTTTGAACTTTCCATAAGTCCAAAATAGAGCAATCCAATGATAAACTTTGCAAAGGCCGATATTTCATAGTGGCTTGTCACAAGAAAGAGGTCTACCACTACTGTGATTAAACCTAGCACGATCGCATCGATCAGGCCTGCCCAAAAGCGTCTCCAAAAACCTGAATAGTCCATATTCTCTCCTCTTTTTTTTATTCCTACTAAATGATGACCAAAAAATCCAGTACATTTATACTTGTACCTTTGTTCTCTCGAGGGTTTATGAAGAAAATACTTTTTATTGCTTTTGCTGTTACTTGCTGCAGCTTTTTCTTTTTGCAGGCAACAGCTGATTATCGCGGATTTACGATTACGAAATCAGATAGCTTTCCCGATAGAAACTGCAAACTTGTTCAGCTTGAGCATAAAAAAACGGGTCTACGCATCATCCACGTCCAGAATGACGATCCCGAAAATCTCTTTGCATTTTGTTTTTATACAACCCCTACAAAATCACACGGCGTTGCGCACGTGCTTGAGCATAGCGTCCTTGACGGCTCAGAGAAGTTTCCTGTAAGGGGACTTTTGTTTAAGTTGATGGAAGGTACCTTTGCTACCTATCTGAACGCGTCAACATCAGGAGGAAGCACCTACTATCCCGCAGCTTCGCAGTACCCTGATGATTTTTATAACCTCATGGATGTGTATGCTGACGCATGCTTTCATCCGCTTCTTACAAAAGAGACATTTCATAAAGAAGGTCACCGAGTCGAGTTTGAAACTTTTGATGATCCAACAACACCACTTGTCTACAAAGGGGTTGTCTTTAATGAGATGAAGGGTGCGATGGCAAACCCACTTACGCAGCTCTATTTTGCAAATAATCAGGAACTTTTTTGTGATGCTTTAGGAGATGTTCGCTCTGGTGGGGAGCCCCACATAATTCCAGAACTTACCTACGAAGAGCTTATCCAGTTTCATAAGGACCACTATTATCCAGGAAACTGCATGCTTTTTCTCTATGGTAACATACCGCTAGAGCGCCATCTAGACTTCCTTGCCGATCACGTTCTCGAGGGCCACGAAAGGCGTCCGCCCGTTCCAGAGCGACCCCTGCAGCCACAATTTGATGCACCTCGGTATAAGGAGCTTGTTTACGCATCGCATCAAGACAGAAGTTTTGTGAGTGTAGGTTGGGTAATGAATCCTACAGAAGAGGAGCGACTTGCACTTGAGCTTCTTGAACATGTTTTACTTGGATCTGATGCATCTCCATGTAAGCATGCTCTTATGCAATCAGGCCTTTGTAGTGATGTGGGCGCGTTTGTTGAAGCTGATAGGCGTCAGCTTCCCTTTATCTTTGTCTTTGATGGAGCCAAGGCTCAAGATGCTCGCAAGATAGAATCACTCCTTCTCGATCAGTTGCAAAAATTTGTAACTGACCCAGATGCGATTGAACGTATTATCGCCCAAGTTGAATTGCGAGAGAGCGACTTAAGGCCTACACAACGACCTGTAGGACTGGAGCTTCTCTATTCAGTAGGACTTACTTCGTTTGAGGGCAACAAACCAGAACATGGATTACAGCTACAAAAGCGACTTGGGCGGTTGCAAGAAAAGCTGAAAGATGGCTTTCTTGAACGATTGATAAAATGCCATTTTATTGACAATCCACACAGAGTTACGCTTTCTCTCACTCCGAGTGTTCAGTTAGAAACTGAACGACATCAACAAGAGCAGGATCGTTTACGTGCCATGAAGGCTGCCCTTTCAGAAAAAGAGATCCAAGCCATCATTGACGAAGCTCAATTTTTTCGGATGAACAATGTGGGGGAGTATGCGTTACCAAAACGTTCCCTCGATTCAATCAGCCAAGATATTTTGGAAATTCCACTCGTACATAGCTCACATGATGGCTTAGATCTTCATCACTCAGAGGTCTATACAAACCATATTAGCTATGTAAGCTTTGAATTTGCCCTTCCGGAGCTTGCTCAAAATGAACTTTGGAAAACGGGCCTCTATGGCTATCTTCTACCTCAGCTTGGTTCTCGTGGGCGCAGCTATCAACAGACGCTGGAACATATTGAACGCTATACCGGAGGTTTAGGGGTCTCTTTTGCAAAGGACATTCCTACGATTACTCTTCAGACGAAAGGGTTAGATAAAAACCAAAACGTGCTCTTTGAGCTACTTTACGACACTCTTACTACAGCTAACTTTACAGATAAAGAGCGCATTCGTCAGCTTATCATAAAGCATGCAGCTGACCTAGAAGCCGCTCTTGTGAATCAATCTGTTGATCTCGCTATTACGGCTACGCTATCGTTTCACTCAAAAGAGCGCTATTTTGAGCAGCAGATGAGTGGGTTAGACTACATTCAAAAGGTGTTGGATTTAGCAAAAAATCTCGATACGAGGCTCGATCAGCTTCTTATTGACCTACAGAGTTTACAAAAACGTATTGTGCCGTACCAAAGGGCCGACCTTCTTCTTACATCAGAGATCTACAATCCAGATCATCTCTTATCAACGCTGATAAAACCAGAAGCAAGTGTAGCGACAGAATTTGTGTTACCGCAAGCTACGAGTATGAGCTATCCGGTCGGTACCAATGTAGCCTTCAATGCGCGTGGCTTCTCTACGGCAGCCTATGAACCATATCTACTTTTAGTATCTGAGCTCGTAACACGTAAGTATCTAGTTCCTATGATTCGTGAGCAGCGAGGTGCCTATGATGCACGAGCTATCTATGAGCCACATACGGGCAATTTTTACATGAGAAGTTATCGCGATCCGCACATCAAATCTACTAATGAAATTTTCTGCTACGCAATAGAACGCATAACAGCAGGCGATATTACCCCAGAAGATATTTTGAAGGCCAAGATAAGCGCGCTACGTGCTCTTGATATGCCAAAATCTCCTGCTGTAAAGGCGGAGTCGGCCTACCTAAACTTCTACTATGGCAGATCTGATGCAGATAGGCGTGAATTTCGTCGCAAGTTGCTTAATGCCAATGCGTCAGATATTCAGCGCGCTGCCAGTGAGCATTTAGTTCCTTATTTTGATAAAAGTGCTCTTGTCACTCTTGGATCGTCAAAATTAATAGAAAGTCATTGCAACCAATAAAATAATCGTGTAGCAAGTGTTTTACATGCACCTGCTACATGGTTGTGGGCGGGTGCATCGTTAAAATTCTATTAGTGGTGTGATGTATGGTGCAGATTCCCGGTGTAAGAGGTCCAAATGAACCCGAATATAGCCGACCAAGAGGCGATAATATAACAACAAAAACAGAGTTGCCAAGCACTTTGGCAAAATCTGTTGAAGTAAGTGTGGCGAAAGCATTACATGCTCTAGGATGGTTTGTAAGCAAAGGTACAAAAATCTATGTGGAAGAACTTGTAAAAGCGTTAAGTAGGTGTCATGTCTACTTCTGAAGTACTTAGCGAGTCATTTTCTACAGAAGTGAGCGAACTTGCGCGAACCATCGCACAAGATGCGCATGATCCTACTGATCCCCTTCAAAATCTCGATGTGTTAAGTCAGAAAATTCAACATGAACTTAGTCAATGTATGCTTCTTGCAAAAACGCGAATACGTGATGGCTTTCGCTTCTGTGTTGATTCAGTTCAAGAGCTTGCAAGAAGCGACTCAACGATTAATTTGCCTGCGCTACAGGAAAATGTTACTGTCGCATTTTCACGTTTTGATAATGTTGCGCAGGCCAAGGATATGTGCACAAAGCTCGTGCAGGGTAAATCGTGGAAAGAGCTTCTTGGGTTAACGGATCTTACTACAAACCTTCTCTATCAAGGTGCAAAAAAACTTTTTGACTCCGGAAAACATCCGGAGTCTGAGGCTGCCTTTTTCTTTTTAACAACAATTGACTATGGGCAGTACTGTTTTTGGCTTGGCCTTGGCCATGCTGCCTTTCATCTTAATAACATCAACCAAGCCATTAATGCCTACGAAATGGCAGATACATGCCAGCCAGGATCTATCTGGCCCCACATCTACATGGCAAACTGTTTTGAAGCGCTGCACGACTATGAGGAGGCGCATCATTGTCTTCAAAATGCTGAGCGTGATCTTCAGAACAATCCTGATAAAGACTCAGGTCTTGCCATGGACCTCAAAGAGCGCATCGCCAACACGAGAAGGCCTTAAAATCACTATCCCTGCCCTTGCCCCTGCCCTTGTCCTTGCCCGAATTATTTTAATTCTATTCTGCTAAAACCCCGTCAGGGGTGTTATAATTTCTTCCTTGAAAGGGCTCCCGAGTGGAATAATTAAAAAGCGGGCAAGGGCAAGGGCAAGGGCAGGGGTAGGGGACCAGTTTTGTAAGAGGCTCTTAAGATTAAGAGTTATTTAGTATTCATCAAGTTGCATTGGGGACAGCGAGAGAAGTTTTTTTGTGCATCTTTGATGTATTGATAGGAACAGAATTCGCAGGTGTGATGCTGGAGGCTAAAGTGGACTACCTCTTTTTTGCGCGTGGCAAGCCAGATACTTGCCACAACCACCAGGCCAACGGCTAAATAGAGTACGCAAGCAGTTTCTGGCGCTATATCAATCATTCAGAAAGCCTTTTATTTCTTCTCCAGTGCAGCAAAAGCTAAGCGTTATGTTGCCATTTCGCTGCTTTTCGCGAAAAGGAAGAAATTTTATCTGAGTGATGATTCTGTCAGCAACAGCCTGTAACCTTTTATCGAGAAGTTCATCCTTACGCTCAAAACGCATAATATCACCGGTAGCACCATCGACAAAAACGTTATATTCTATTGTAAAATGGTGCGCTGCTAGCACAAAGCGTGCAAGGGTTTCATTGGCTCGCTTTTCCCTAAAAAGGCTCGAGCCATCATCTACAAGTGTAAGGGTTTTTAAAGAGTTTGAAACTTTAAGCTTTAGTGGATACATTTTGGGTGCCCAGGTAAGTTTTGGGCTGACTCTTTGAAGGGCATCTTCATCACTATCGGGATCGTCCTGTAGAAGGGCAATATTCATCTTCATATGCTCTTCCGGATCAAGATTAGCCAAAAAAAGAGCGCTTTTATCAGCTGGTATCTCTTGATCATTTGATACTTCAATTTTTTCTGAGTCGATGGCTACATCGAGCGGGCGCATCTGGGGTGTATGATCCTGAAAATCGCTCAGGCGTATACGAAAGGTGCCAAAGAGCATAAGATGGAAGATGAGTGAGTAGATAAGTGCCTGTAAAAGGGGGCGATCCATGATTATACTTTTGGTTTAAATGCAAGACGGATGCGGCTTGAGCATTCCTGCACTTGAGAAAAGAGTCGCAAAAACTGGCCATAGTCAACTCTTTTATCGATGCTGAGCACTATTGTTGGTACGCTGTCGGGATTTTGTTCTTTCATCGATGCAATCATCTCTTTTAAGCGCTCTTGCACCGAGCCCATGTCTACAATTTCTTTTTTAGAGCCTAAATAGATCACATGGTCGCTATCCATAATCACAATCAACTGGGCAAGTTTTGCCGGCTGGTCAACCTTAAGCTGGGGAGTTTCAATAAGAAGAGACTTTAGTGGCAAAATTTCGGAAGTGACGAGAAAAAAGATAAGCAGCAAAAAGATCACGTCCACAAGCGGCGTAAGGTCTATGAGGTTATGACAGGGCTTGAGACGTTGTTGAAACCGCATGACTACTCTCCATGTCGAGATTCTAAAAGATCTACAACTTCATTTGCTGTTGCCTGCATCTCTACTGTCATAGCCTCTATGCGGCTAATGATGTAGTTATAGGCAATAACAGCAGGAATCGCCACCACAAGGCCTGCAGCCGTTGTAACAAGGGCATATTCCATAGCTTCACCAATCTGCGTAGCAGAAATTTCTACAAGGCTCGATACACGCATCTCGCCAAATGCTTTAATAAAGCCGATCACAGTACCTAAGAGACCTATTAGGGGAGCGATGTGGGCAATAATAGACAGCATGCGGGCATTTTTTTCCATTTTTGCAATTTCTATGAGGCCGCGCTGCTCCATGGCGTTTTCAATATATTCAACTGCACGGGTGTGCTTACAGAGGCCTGCCTTTACAATATTGCTAACGGCGCCTGGCATCTGTTCGCAAACATTCATAGCCTCGACAATATTGCCATCGAGTATTTCTTGGCGAATGCGTAAAAGTAGAGCACCTGTGTCTATATCGATTTTTTTAAAATAGAGTACTCGTTCAAAGAACACTCCGGCTGCAAGTATCGAACAGAAAATAATGACAACAAGCACGAGATTTAGATGCGCAATCCATATGCCAATTTCTTGTAACAGTGTCCACATGCTATTCGTATCCATATTTTTCCTCTAATTTTTTTGCTGCGCGTTCGGCCCATTCACCGCCTTTTTTAGCCGTTGTCTGCAGCTGTCTAAAGGCTAAGTCGCGTCTACCCTTCTCTTCATAAAGCTCTGCACGCAGATACATCGCCTGTATACGCAGGCTTGATGCGCTTCTTTCGTTGATAACAGATGAAAGAAGCATCATGGCTTTATCGAGCTGGCCCTCCTTGCGATAGAGCTGGCTTTTTGCAAGTCGTACTTCAAGTAGCACTTCTAATAAAATTTCGTCCGATGCAAGGCCTTCAGCTTTATTAAGCAGCTTATGGGCAACATCCATTTCTCCTGCTTGCGCGCGCACTTGTGCAAGCTCGATTAGGGCTAAAATAAAATGTTCGCTTCTTTCGAATCCGCTATCGGCTGCATATTCTACCATATGGGTAAGTTCTTCACGAGCTTCTAGCTCATTTCCCAGCAATAAAAGTGCACGAGATTTTAAAAATGCAGTTTTATACCATTGAAGATGCGGTCTCAGCTCGATAGGTAGGGCAGAAATTCGTTTTTGTAGAGCCTGACAGCTTGCAATAGCTTCAGCAAAATTGGTGAGAGTAAATTGACATTCAGCGAGTATGGAGTGAGCTCGTATAATGTGAGCATAAAAATTTTTCGGAAGGTCTATTGTGTCACTTACACGTAGTGCTTCATTCAGCGATTCAATGATTTCATTTAAGGTTTTTACCTGTGCTGTGGAGAGGCCTTTTTGGGGGCACTCCTCTTGCTCAAAAGCAGCTACATATATCGTTGCCATTATACCAAAGGGTGAACGTAAATAGGATTTTGGCATTTTTTTAAGATGGCTTATTGCCTGTGGGTTACCTTTGGCATATTCTTGCTCGGCAAAGCTTCTGTAGTAGGCTTCCGGTGCAAAGGGCGATTCTGGATGATCGTGTACAAGCTCGGCAAATACATATCTGGCATCATGACCCTTCTTATCCAGTAAAATTCCCATAAAAAAGAGTACTTCGTCATGCTTGGAAAATGTTGGAAATTCCGATTCAAGCTCAAAAAAAGCTGTAAGTGCATTATCAGCTTTTTTATTTTTCCAGTAGAAAAGGCCTCTTTTGTGCAACGCATCTGCATAAAATGGGCTATCTACTGGTGGAATTGACGCAAGCTGATTTGTCTGATAGGCGCACCAAAATGTTTGCCACTGAATGAAGTCTGTCGCCTTCTGTACAGATTGAAAGTGTGAATAGGCCTTATCGTAGTGGGTAAGTTTTTTTTCGATTAAGCCCTTATATAGCGTAGAAATATCACCATCCGGGCAGTGGCGAGAAAAAATTTCGAGCGCCTCTTTATAGTGATGATTTAAAAAATAACAGGTTGCAAGTCGAAAGGTGAGCGTATCTAAAAAGCTCTGTAGGGTCTGTTTTGAGAAGGTTTGAATAAAGCTGTGCTGGCAGGCGGCATCAAAGAGGTACTGATAGAGCACGCACGCCTTTACATAATCGGCTTGTTTGTAGGCCATTTCAGCCTCCTGTATCTTCTCTTCGCAATGTTTTTCTAATTTTGTAAAAAGATGCAGGATGAGGGCAGAGTCGCTTGATGAAAGCCTTCTTGTGGGAGTGCGCAGTAGATCTTTTATGACCTTGGAGGTCTCTATAAGTCTATCTTGGTCGAGATAGAGACTTCCAAGCGATACCTTAAGGCTTATCCAGTAGGGTTTATATGTTGAGTCATGGAGAAGTTTCAAAAGAAGCTTTTCTTGTTCTTCAGACTGTTGTGAACGGGTATAGGCGGTTATGAGCATGCTATAGATCTGCATCCGTTCATCGGCATGCAATTTGATAAATGCAGGGTCTTGGACGATCTCTAAAAGTAGTATAGGGCTGTTTTGGGCTGTTTTGGCTTTACGCACAAGCGAGCTTGCAAAAAGCGTGAGGCTAAAAAGTGAGAAAAAAATCACAAATGCAAAACGGCGCATAAAAACCCATAAATATGGCATTAGAATACCCTAAGAGCGGGCTTTTGTAAAGATCAGTATTGGAAATTTTTACGAAAAAAGTAGAAATAAATGAGAAAAGTCTTGCACAATATATTGCAGGTGGGGTAACTACAGTAGTTGTCCATTTAACGTTTAAACATAAGGAAACTAGATATGGCACTGAATGATACAATCAAGCGTATGCGCGAACTTCTCGGCGGCATTGCAGTAGATCTCGAAAAGTCAGTAGGCGGCAACAAAGCTGCTTCACAAAGAGTGCGTACAAGCACAATCAGACTCGAAAAGATCGCTAAGACATACCGCAAAGAGTCAATCCAATCAGAAAGAAGCGGTGGCTCCAAAAAGTCAGCTGCTAAAAAAGCTCCAGCGAAAGCAAAAGCGAAAGTAAAAGCTAAGCCACAAGCTAAGCCAGCAGCAAAACCAAAGGCGAAAGCAGCTCCTGCTAAGAAGCCAATGATGATGAAGCGCCCAACAGCTAAACTGCCTGTTAAAAAAGCGTAATTTTCATTAAGGGGGAGTTTTTCCCCCTTACCCATTTTTATGACAACACTTACAATTACCGAATTAACCCCCGAAGGCTGGGGTAAAGCCTCATGGGAGCGCCCCGACGGCGTTATACGCCCAGTTACCGTTCCAGGCTCACTTCCCGGCGAAACTGTTGTCTGCGATCTTTTCCATACACGTAGCAAAAAAGCAAAAGGCCTATTAGGGAAGATTGTTGAGGTGGTAACACCATCACCTTTTCGCATCGTACCTCGCTGCAAACATTTTTCAGTCTGTGGTGGCTGCACATGGCAGCAGATGCCGTATGAAAACCAGCTTGAAGAGAAATATAGCACCCTTAAACAGCTCTTTGACTACATAGACGACTCATTGATCCATCCGATTATCCCGGCTCCTGAGGCGTGGGCCTATCGCAACAAAATGGAATTTACCTTCTCAGAAGATAGTAAGGGTCAGAAGTTTTTGGGACTTATTATGCGTGCATCACGCGGTAGGGTATTTACACTTGAAGAGTGCCACCTTGTTCAGCCGTGGATAAGCGAAACACTGCAGGCTATTTATAAATGGTGGCAAGAGGGTCATTTACAGGCTTTTTACGCCCCAAAAAATAGCGGCCAGCTTCGCTACCTTACAATGCGCGAGTCACAAACGACTCATGATCGCGTAATTATACTTACCGTCTCAGGAAATCCCGACTATCCGATGAAGCAGGCTGACCTTAACAGCTTTGTAGAGGTGTGTAAAGCCCATGCGGGCGATGTAACGGTTATACTTCGCATCCAGCAGACACACAGAGGTAGCCAAACGCAGTTTTTTGAAATGCGTCTACTTGGTCCTGATATGTTTCGAGAGAGGGTTAAGGTGGGTAGCAAGGAGCTGGAGTTTCATTTAAGCCCAAGTTCTTTCTTCCAGCCCAACTCAAAGCAGGCAAGTACTATATACGAACGGGCGCTTGCTCTTGCCAATTTACAACCTGACATGGTGCTCTATGACCTTTATGCCGGTATTGGCATATTTGGCATGTGTGCTGCTCAGTTTGTAAAAGAGGTGATAGCTATAGAGCTTTCTGCAGATAGTGCCTATGATGCAAAAGTCAATAGCGACATGCTGAAGCTTACCAATTTTCGTATGATAAAAGGCGATGTCGCCACAGTGCTTGATGATCCTAGCCTCCCGAAGGCAGATGTAGCAATCGTCGACCCTCCGAGAAATGGCCTTGGAGACCAAGCGATCAAAAATATTCTTAAGCTTCAGCCTCATACTATCGTCTATGTTTCCTGCAATCCAAAAACGCAGCGAGAAGATGTTCTCAAGCTAATTGCAGCGGGCTATAAAGTGACGGCGATGCAGCCTATAGACCAGTTTGCACAAACTATTCATGTTGAAAACATTATTGCCTTGTCCTTATGATGTATATTGACATGTAACCTAAAGGAATTATGATGAAAAAAGCACTACTTGCACTTACGCTCTTTTGCGGACAGAAACTTTCAGCAGCAGATGCTCCTGCAGCGACTCCTGATCAAGGCATTACCCAGACACTTGTTATGGTGGCTATTGCCATGGCATTTTTCTACTTTATCCTCTGGAGACCAGAACAGAAGCGTCGTAAAGCGCTTGAAAGCCAGCGTAGCAGTATGAAGAAGGGTGATCGCGTGGTATGCATGGGCGTTGTGGGCACACTCAGCAAAATCAAAGAAGAGACTGTAGTTATTCGTTCTGGTACAAGCGAGATTGAGTTTCTGAAGGCCGCTATCTCCGATGTTCAACCAGGTACTGGTGCAGTAGAAGATAAGGAATAAAATTCGTGTGCGTGCCCGTGCCCCTGCCCGTGCCCGCATAATTTTATTTCTATTCCTCTAAAGCCCCCAACGGGGGCGTCTCGAGCCATAAATCGGGCACGGGCTCGCACACGGGCGCGGGCACGATTATCTTTTTGTTAGCGCTTATTTACAATTTATTCTATATGAAGGGTATCCGGCCTATGGGCTTCTTAAGTAGGAGTGCATATGAATATTCTTGTAGATCCAGATTTTACCATGTCACCTGAAAGTATCCGATTTGAACAAAATGTGTTAGATGACACAAAAGATCTTGTTGAGCTGATGTTTGGCTTAGCGGAGGAAAGCCCAAAACAAAGTGAAGTTTAAATAGAGGCACTCTTGGAAACAAGAGTGCCGAATCTAGGTTTAATAACTATCTGCGGCCGTCGCTTCTGATTGTTTCGTCGGCTTGTCTTTCTACTTGCTGAAGATCTGCTTTTTCTTCTTGATTTTCAAGCTGCTGCTCACGCT
>JAFEGT010000028.1 GCA_018239765.1 Verrucomicrobiota bacterium | reverse complement strand
TATAAAAGCCTAGGGCAACGCCCTAGGTATAGTATGAAGCAGAATTGCAGGGTGAAGCCCTGCGTTATAGCAAACGATGAAGGTGAAAAATGTTTACTATAACGCAGGGCTTCACCCTGCAAAAAAAACTCCACAATTTACCTAGGGCGTTGCCCTAGGCTCTTACAACCCAGACTTTCAGTCTGAAAACAGCTGTCTGCTTCTCTTAGCTTAACGCATATAAGGCAGGGGCCCCATGGTCATTTTTTCCGAGCTTTCCGAGGCCTCTAGTTTTGCAAGAGGCTCTTAAGTTAAAAAATATTTGACTTCTCGTGGGATTGCCGATACAAGAGGGAAAAACAAAAAAAGGAAGGTGTATGATTCATCCAGCCGTTTCGCCAATCGTGTCGCTTATTGCAGGGATCGTCATTTTGGTTTTCCCTTCAACGCTGAACTTAGTCGTAGCACTCTACCTTATTATTGTAGGTATTTTAGGACTGCTCGGATAGCCACTCTGTGTGGAGAAATTCACCGCGTGGGCGGTCTATTCTCTCATAGGTATGAGCCCCAAAGAAGTCGCGCTGCGCTTGCAAGAGGTTTGCAGGTAGGCGCTGGCTTCTGTAGCCATCAAAGAAGGCAAGGGCAGTAGCTATGCATGGAGCAGGTATGCCAGATTGGGCAGATTCTGCAGCAGTTTTTCTCCAGCCACTTTCAGCCTTTTGTAGCTCTTGAACAAAGTATGGAGCCAAAAGAAGTGATTGAAGATTTGGATTTTGATCATAGGCTTCTTTGATTTTGCCTAAGAAGGCAGAACGAATAATGCATCCACCGCGCCACATGAGGGCGATAGCACCAAAGTTAAGCTTCCAGCCATACTCTTTTGCCGCTTCACGCATGAGCAAAAAGCCCTGCGCGTAGCTTATGATCTTTGAAGCGTAAAGAGCCTGCTCTAGGTCGTTGGTTGAAACTGATACAGGCTTTACCGCTGTTGAAAGCAGCTTACTTGCCTGCTTTCGTTCATCGAGCATCGAGCTTAAAAAGCGAGCAAAGACAGCTTCACCGATAAGTGTAAGCGGCATTCCCATATTAAGCGCATCAATTGCTGTCCATTTTCCGGTGCCTTTTTGGCCTGCAACATCGAGTATTTTGTCGACAAGAGGGGTGCCATCAGAATCTTTGACTGTAAAAATCTGGCTTGTAATTTCGATAAGGTAGCTATCGAGTATGCCCTTATTCCATTTGGTAAATGTCTCTGCTAGCTGCTCAGCTGTGGCATTTTGGCCGCGCTTCATCAGATCATATGTTTCTGAGATAAGCTGCATATCGCCATATTCGATACCGTTATGTACCATTTTGACATAGTGGCCAGCTCCATCTTCGCCAACCCAGTCACAGCAGGGTTCATTGCCAACTTTTGCAGCAATTGCCTGAAAGATAGGTTTTACAGCAGGCCATGCTTCTACATGTCCACCAGGCATAATTGAGGGGCCAAAACGGGCGCCCTCTTCGCCACCTGAAATTCCCACGCCTAAAAAGAGAAAGCCCTTGCTTTTGAGCTCTTTTGTTCTGCGGTTTGTATCGATAAAGTTGCTGTTGCCGCCATCGATGATAATGTCGCCTGGTTCCATGTAGGGGAGGCACTGGTTGATAAGGTCATCAACAGCATCGCCTGCCTTTACCATAAACATCACGCGGCGAGGTCTTTTAAGTGTTTTGAAGAACTCTTCCATGCTGTGTGTGCCCACAATGCTTTTGCCGTGAGCTGGACCTTTGATAAAGTCGTCAACCTTGGATGTTGTGCGGTTGAATACAGCAACGGTAAAGCCATGATCGGCCATATTTAGTACTAAGTTTTGACCCATTACAGCGAGGCCAATGAGGCCGATATCAGCTTGTGGTTGCATGATGATTTTTCTCCAAAAATGAACCTATACCATACCTGAAATAGGCTGTTTTATCAAGGGAAAACGGGTAATTTTTATCCTTTATCCTTTAGCCTTTATCCTTTAAAAGTCGTTCCCGGCGCGAATTGAACGCGCGACCTGACGCTTAGGAGGCGTCCGCTCTATCCACTGAGCTACGGGAACAGTATTCTTTTTTAAGATTCGCTATTTCTTGATGTAAGCGATCGGCTATTTTTTGCTGCAAAGCTTTTGGATCTTCTTCATCAAAGTCCGATGCATAGATTGGCTTGCCAAAGATGCAGGCAGTTTTTGCTCCGAAGAGTGTAGGATACTTCTGGTTTTTTGGCCAGGCATTATAGCTGCCATGTATGTAGGTGGGGATAATCGCTCTGCCAGATTTACGTGCAAGCATTCCGATGCCTTGTTTAAAGGCGCCAAAATCGCCGTTTGAGCTTCTTGTTCCTTCAGGAAAGAGGAGCACCTTTTTGCCTTCGCTTAAAAGCTGAAGCACAAGTTTCAGTGAGCTTGTGTCATTTGCGCCGCTTAATGGATGGGCGTTAAGATTTGTGATGATGCTGCGAAGGGGCTGGGCATCAAAAAGCGTTTTTCGTGCTAAAAAATGGATTGGTTCTGGCCATGAAGCTGCAACAAGCGGGGGGTCAAGAAATGAGGCGTGGTTTGCGGCAATGATGGCAGCGTCTGGATAGATGACGCCATCTGGAATGTAGACCTCATGACGATAGGTGACTTTAAAGAGCCCCTTAAGAAAAAGGCGCGATACAGTATAAAAACAGCTTTTCATTGGTTTGTAAGAGGTCTATCCTCAACTTCCTTTGTTATGTTGATGATGCTGTTTTCAACTTCGTCAGCAGAAAGGGTAGAAGTATCAATGATTATGGCATCATCTGCTGGCCTCATTGGCGAAATATCGCGGCTTGCATCGTAGGCATCACGTCTATTGATATCTTGAAGAACCTCATCAAGTGTAATTGTAAGGCTTGGGTTTTTTGCAATAAGCTCATTGTAGCGGCGCTTTGCGCGCACTTCGCTAGATGCTGTG
This sequence comes from Verrucomicrobiota bacterium, assembly GCA_018239765.1. Taxonomy (GTDB): domain Bacteria; phylum Chlamydiota; class Chlamydiia; order Chlamydiales; family FEN-1388; genus SZAS-7. Next base: position 73,178 of record JAFEGT010000028.1, on the reverse strand, counting down.
AGAAAGATTTTTACGTCAGCATCAGGAAATACTACGGTGCCCATGTCTCGTCCTTCAAAGACAGCATTTACCCCTTTTGCAAGCTCTCGCTGGCTTGTAACAAGTGTCTCGCGTACATCGCCTATAGCAGAAATCGCAGATACAAGGTCAGTCACTTCTTTAGAGCGAATGTAGCCTGTCACATCTTCATCGCCCACGATGTAGTATTTATCATTGAAGCGGGTTCTTATGGTTACTGGATGCGAATCTAAAAATGCCTTCAAAGCTGTTTTATCGTTATAGTCGACCTTATACTTTATAATGGCATAGGTGATTGCGCGATACATCGCCCCTGTTTCAAAATAGGTGTAGCCGAGATCTTCAGCTAAATTTTTTGCAACGGTAGATTTGCCTGTACCTGCAGGGCCGTCAATAGTAATAATCATAGACTGCTCCTAAGCCAAAAGTAGAGAAATGGCGTGGTAAAGATGAGGGAGTCTGCCATATCGAGCATGCCGCCAAAGCCAGGTAGACTGCTTGAATCTTTAACCTCTGCATCGCGTTTGAGTAGCGACTCTGCAAGGTCGCCTATTTGAGACACTGTGCCGATGCATGCACCGAGTATGATGGCTTCTTGTGTGCCCATCTGCAGCATATCATAAAAACAGTAGGCAAAAACGGCACTTGCGAGTGTGCTACCCACAAGTCCAGCTACTGCGCCCTCTACAGTCTTTTTAGGGGAGAGCTTTGGAGCAAGAAGGTGGCTGCCGAGAGTTTTTCCAGCAAAATAGGCAGACATGTCTGTTATCTTGGTGGTAATAAGAAGGTATACAAGCCATAGAGAAGAGCCACTGAAGGTGATATCGATTAAAAACCCAAGCGGAATCGTGATGTAGATAAGCCCAAAAAGTGTCACTGCAAGGTTTGCAATAGACTGTTTATAACTCGTAAAAGTGGCTATAAAGGCGCATACCATCATGAGCAAGAGAAAGGGTACCACAATCTGCTCTGAGCCATAGGCGTAGTATAAAAAGAAGTACGCAACCGATGCGGCTACTGGTAGCTTTACAAGAGGATCAAAGCCCTTACGTTTACTCAAGCCATAGTATTCCCAAAGGGCTGCGGCTTGCGCTATTGCGACAGTTGCAATAAAAAGATACTGAAATGGCGGTGTATGTGAAAAGTAAATGACAAGCGCAGAAAAGCAGATGGCAAAAATGCCCATAAGCGTGCGCTGTTGAAAGTTATTAAGTCCTGAAAGGTTCATGTGGCTATTCGTCCTCCGAGACGTCGCTCTCGGCTTTGATAATCACGTACTGCCTGTAAAAGATGTTCTGAGGTAAAGTCAGGCCATGAAACCGCTTCAGTATAAACCTCTGCATACGAGCTTTGCCAGAGCAAAAAGTTGCTGAGACGCTTTTCTCCGCTTGTGCGGATGATAAGGTCAGGATCTGGTAGGAGCCTTGTGTCGAGATGATCTGAAATGGTCTGTTCCGTAATTGGATTTGGGATTGGGTTTGGGATCTGTTTAGGGTCAATTTTTTGGGCAATAATTTTGTCGATAATTTTGTTGAGGGCTCGTACAATTTCATCGCGTCCGCCGTAGTTTATACAGAGGACAAGATCAAAGCCCTGACAATCTTTTGTAGCTTCTATTGTAGCATCGAGTGTTTCTTTAACACTTTCTGGTAGAGACTGTAAGTTTCCAATGGCCTGTAGGCGAATATTCTCGTCTATGAGCTGCTGGCGATAGGATAGCAAATACTGCTGGGTAAGCCCCATAAGTGTTTGTACTTCGGATTTTGGCCGTTTCCAGTTTTCGGTAGAGAAGGCGTACAGTGTAATTACTTTGATTCCAACTGTTTTTGCAGCTCGTACGATATCTACAACTTTGTCATAGCCGACTTTATGTCCTGCCTCGGTAGGGAGCATGTGCTGCACGGCCCAGCGTCTATTGCCGTCGGGAATAATAGCAACATGATGAGGAACAGAAGTTTGATTCATCTGCTTATCCTTCTGAGAGCTTTAACACTTCCATGAAAGCAGACTGAGGTATGTTTACCTTGCCGATTTCTTTCATGCGCTTTTTACCCTCTTTTTGCTTTTCCCAAAGCTTTTTCTTACGCGTAATATCACCGCCATAGCACTTTGCCGTGACGTTTTTCGTGATCGCACGTATGGTCTCGCGTGCTACAACCTTGCCGCCGATAGCTGCCTGGATTGGCACTCTAAAGAGCTGTTGAGGAATTACTTCGCTAAGCTTTTCGCAGATGGCCCTGCCTTTACTTTCGGCTTTTGTACGGTGTATAAGGCATGAAAAGGCATCTACTGGCTCTTCATTAACACGTATTTCGAGTTTGATGATGTCGCCATCTTCATAGCCGTCAAATTCGTAGTCAAATGATGCATAGCCTTTACTTACAGATTTGAGCCTGTCGGCAAAGTCGGTGACGATCTCGTTTAAGGGCAATCTGTAGGTTACCATAAGACGTTTGGAATCGAGCGTTTCCATCTTTGTGCAGGTGCCGCGCTTTTCCATGGTAAGGTTCATAACAGCCCCAAGGTAGTCTGAGGGCACAATGATATGTGATTTTACCCATGGCTCTTCAACCCAGCTGATGTGTGAAGGGTCTGGATAGTGCGCAGGGTTATCCACTTCGCGAACTGAGTTATCATTTAAAACAAAGCGGTAGATAACGCTCGGAGAGGTGGTGATAATGTCGAGGTTAAATTCGCGGCTTATGCGCTCTACAACAATTTCAAGGTGCAAAAGACCTAAAAATCCGCATCGAAAGCCAAATCCAAGAGCGGTGCTGCTTTCTTGTTCAAGGTGCAGTCCAGAGTCATTAAGCTGCAGTTTTGCAAGTGCGTCGCGAAGCGCCTCAAAGTCTGTGGAGTCCATGGGGTAAATACCGGCAAAGACCACAGGATTTTTTACTTCAAAGCCAGGTAGGGGCTCTTTTACGGGTGATTTTAGCAGTGTGACGGTATCGCCAACGTGTACATCTTTAGGATTTTTGATATTGGCAACAAAGTAGCCCACTTCACCTGTGCGAAGAGCTTCAACAGGCTTTTGTTGAGGTGAAAATATGCCAACTTCATTTACTTCAAATGACTTGCCGCTACCCATAAAGAGAATTTCAGATCCTTTGGAGATAGAACCTGTCATTACACGGATGTAGACCATGATCCCGCGGAAGTTGTCGAAGTGAGAGTCAAACACAAGAGCCTTGAGCTGCGGGCTGTTAGAATCTTCAGGAGGTGGAACATGGGTGACAATGCGCTCTAAAATATCTTCAATGCCGATGCCGGTTTTTGCACTGCAGCAGATTGCCTCTTCAGGTGATACGGCAAGAGCCTCTTCAAGCTGCTCAAGAACCGATGGAAGATCGGCAGTAGGAAGGTCGATTTTATTGATAACAGGGATGATGGCAAGATTTCTTGCCAAGGCAAGGTGCATGTTGGCAAGACTTTGGGCTTGTAGTCCTTGTCCTGCATCCACAACGAGAAGAGCTCCTTCGCAGGCGGCAAGCGATCTGGATACTTCATAGGTAAAATCAACGTGGCCTGGGGTGTCAATCAGGTTCATTTGGTAAACCTGGCCATCTTTTGCTTTGTAGTGCATGGTTACAGGGTGCGCTTTAATGGTGATGCCACGCTCGCGCTCTAGATCCATACCATCGAGTACCTGTTCTTGCATGTCGCGCTTAGAGATTGTGCCGGTAAACTCTAAAAAGCGGTCTGCCAAGGTTGATTTGCCATGGTCAATGTGAGCAATAATAGAAAAATTTCGTATGTGTTTCGTCATAATGGGGATAGTATACAGTAAAGAACCCTTTCTCACACATCATTTTGTAAATCATATATAAAACACTGTAAATCAACGTGTTATAACTATGAATTAAAATTTGAAATTTATTCGCATAAGCGGTAGCATAAAGATAGGCAAATGTGGAGGTTCTTATGCCAAAAGGCGGCTCATCAGATTTTGAAAATGTAAGCGTCGGAAAGACTGTTGATGCGACAGAAGGCGCAAACAAAGTAGCGGCTGGCCAGATACGAGAAACGCTCCAGGATATGTATAAAGCTGTTAAGCAGGGCATTATGCCAAAGCAGATGCTTAACATGAATGATGAGACGCTCGAGGGGCTCTACACTCAAGCCTACATCCTCTACAATCAGGGTAAGTATCAAGATGCTTCGTTTATTTTTGTGATTCTTGTGCTTCTTGACCCAAACCAGCAGAAATATCAGTTAGGCTCTGCCGCATGCCTGCACCGCATGGGTAAGTATGAAAAAGCTGCTCAAATATACCTGATTTGTTCTGCTCTAGATCAGTCAAATCCGCTTCCACATTTTCATGCAGCTGACTGCTACATCAAGATTAATGCACTACCTTTAGCAGAAATGTGCCTCAACAATACGATTGAATGTTGCGGTCAAAAAAAGGAATATGAGGTGGTGAAAGAACGGGCCTTGCTTATGCTCACAGCAGTAAAGCAAGAACTTGCCGAAATGCTTAAAAATCAAGCACAATCAGAAGAAACAGAAAAATAATTGACTATAAATCCATCAAAGGGTTACGAAGATAGGTGTCTTAAAAAACCTATCTGAGAGGATCAATTATGGAACTGTTTTCCCTTCCGGAAGCAAAATATGTAGGCATGCTTCCTGCCGTTTTGCAGAAACTTGAAACTGCATGCGCAACGATCGAATCTAAAGGCGCTAATGCTACAACTACTGAAAAAGTTGTGAACTGGGCAACTGCTACTTTTGCAGTTATCACTGTTGCTGCTTTTGACCAAGTGAAAAACGTAGCACTTCTTGCTCTTAAAGTTGTACCAATTGCATTCAATGAGACAATCGGCAAGGTGACTGGTCTTAACAAATATACTTTATCTGATGCAACACAGAGATCAGAGATTCTTGCTCACGTAAGAAATGTAACAAATGCACTTGTTGTGCAGGTAAACGCTCTTCTTGCAATCCCAGGATTTCAAAACGCAGATGGCGTTGCAGCAGTTGGTAAGCAACTGAAAGTGTATCCAATGGCTCTACCAGCGGTTACAGATAAGCAAGCTAGTGATGCGGGTGTTGCTAACAGCAATAATGCCGGAACAGCTGCTACAACGAAAGCATAAGTTTTGTAGAAAGTTCTAAAACAAAAAGGATAATACCCTAGGGTATTATCCTTTTTTTTGCGGCTAGAAAGACTCGAACTTTCACCGAGAAACCCCGACTAGAACCTGAATCTAGCGCGNNGCGTCTACCAATTCCGCCATAGCCGCATAAGGCCAATGAGTATAGCCGATTCATATTTTTTGATAGAAGTAGAAAATCATCTCGCTTTGTTGTATGCTCCAGAGTTTAGGCCACTTGAGGAAAAATGAACAGCTTCTGGAACGATCTTTACTACGAAGATATTCACTTTCGCGACAATCTACAGTTTGAGCTGGAATCTGATTTTGCCCCCATACCTAATGTGGAGCAGAATATCTCTACGCAAGAGTTTTATTTTTTTATTCCGGCAGCGTTGCAAATTGACTCTTTTACCTATTCGAAAGAGCAGTTTTATAAAGACCGTACAAATCTGATACGCTATAAAACGCCAGAATTTTCCTTTCATGACCTGATCAATAAAACCAACCAGCAGTCGCCCTTAATACGCATCGATGGCATGAAAACAGCGTGCCTTACAGATGATACTATTCGGGTGATTCAGGATGAGCTTAAGCTTCTTGGAAATATCGTGAGAAGTGCGTTACGTATGGGTGTAAGGGCGCTTCTGCAACGGCTAGAGACTGGCGACAGTAACCTTCAAGAGGCTACAGTTGCCTTTTGTAAAGATGTAACAGCATTTCGAGAAGCTTTTTTAGACGTGCAAGAGGAGTGCCTGATACATTGGGCGGGAGACCCTTCTGAGACATTTATGTATGTCGATGAATTTATCAGTAGCGCTATTGAATATTACTTCACAGGCTATCTTGAGTACATCCGAGCCTCAAAACTTGAAAACATCAACGATATTGATCAAGAAATCTGCGAAATTATCGTAAAAGAAAAACAGTATCGCCATCAACACTACCATGAACCGGAAGAGAGGCCAGATGATGATCCTGGAGCAAGGGAGAAAATACTCTATCATAAGGGGCTATTAAATAAGTATGTCCTCGATGCCCTCATGCTTAATCTTGAGCGTACCTCTTGGGTTGAGCGTTATGGCAATCTTGCCGCAGGTCTTGCTGCAGGTATTGCGATGCTTATCTATGTGCTTTTGATCTTTTTAAATGTCCCCAACATGGGCTTTAACTCGCTGCCGTTTTTGCTCTTTACAGTAGTTATCTATGTGCTCAAGGATCGCATTAAAGATAGCCTGAAAGCGCTTTTTCACCGCCATGCAGTGCAGTGGTTTTCTGACTACACAACTCAAGTAAGAAGCTCAAATGGAGAAAAGGTACTTGGTAAGCTTAAGGAGATCTTTTCTTTTGTTTCTGAAGATGCCGTTCCAGAAGACATACGACATATTCGTGAGACGGTTTTTAATACTGACGTGCGATTTTTTAAACGTCCCGAAAAGGTGTTTTACTACAAAAAAGAGATGGAGCTAAAAACAGGTGAGGAGATTATACGATCTCGAAGACACAAGCTTCACAACGTCTTTTTGTTTAATATCCATCCTATTTTGGAAAAGGCAAGCAATCCGTTTGAGTCATACTTAAATCTCGATTCAGACACTATGGAAATACGTCAAGAGGTGCTTCCTAAGGTGTATCACCTCAATATTGTGATAAAAAACACCTACAGCATCTCAAGTCTTAAGAAAAAAATCACGCTGAAGAAATTTCGTCTTATTATCGATAAAACCGGCATAAAACGGGTAGAAACTGTAGATGTTTAGCATCCAAAAAAAGGGCAGTAGCCAGCTGCAAGAGTGCTCTGTGGCTGATTTTGAGGCGTTTTTTGGTATAAAATATCTTCCTACATCATACTATGAGAGCTCTGAGCTAAAAGATGAGGTGCGAAAATCATGTCCATGGCTGCTTAAGAATACGGTAGTGGGTGAAGAGCATAGAAGTTTGGGTGCATTTCTACACAAGGCGCTTGAGAGTGGCAAGGTCACTAGTGTTGCCATTAAGTGGATTGATGATGTGATGGGATATGGGTTATTTGCGAAAAATTTCATTGCAAAAGAGAGCTTTATTGGTCAATATACGGGGATTGTTACAAAGGAAATTCCCGAATCGACTGCATACTGCATGCAGCTACCTACAAAATTTTGGTCGCTACGTCGATATTATATTGATGCTGAGAGTGCTGGTAATGAACTTAGGTTTGCAAACCATTCAGATACTCCCAGTATGAGACCATATTGTTTGATAGATCGTGGGCTTGTCCACGTTGGATTTTTTGCTCTAGCCGATATTGAGGCGGGCAGGGAACTTACCTTTGATTACGGCCGTGACTATTGGATAAAAAGGAGTAAAATATGAATAAAATACTAATTATTTTGTGCGGGCTGTTTAGCTGTTTGAATGGTCAGCAGCATATATGTTCTGATGCTATTTTGCGCATGCATAGAGAGCCAAGTGAGTTTTCAGAAGTTGTTTCTCAGATTATTTGGGCAGAGCCTGTAACTATTGTTGAAGAGACAGAGTCTGGCTGGACGCGTATTGCAAGCCAAGATCTTCAAGAAGGATGGGTGCACGCATCTCGACTTGCTGAAGCGAACTATCCTAAGGCGGGCAAAATTGCGATGGTGACAAGCAAAATGGCTCATGTCTATCTTGTTCGCGATGTAGTTGCCTATCCGCCACTTTTTACATTGCCCTATGGAGCAAAACTTGAACTTGTGTCAGCAGCTGAAACACAGCTCGATCGATGGGTAGAGGTGCGCCTTGTTACTGGCGAGGTGGCGTACATACAGCGAGCAGATGTGGCTTTTAATCCAAAACCACTTACCAAAAAAGATATGGTGCAGCTTGCCAGGAGTTTCATTGGCACTCCCTATACCTGGGGTGGAACGACAGCAGCAGGCTTTGATGCGCCAGGATTTTGCCAGATGCTCTATCGGCAGATGGGCGTAGAGCTTCCTCGCTCAGCTGAAGATCAGGCAAATGTGTCAAAGATGCGTCAGGTAGCGCAGGCCGATCTTGAAGCAGGTGATCTTATTTTCTTTTCACTAAAGGACGATGGACAGATTGACCATGTAGGGCTCTATATAGGAAATGGAGACTTCTTGCATGCAAGTATACGCAATTCGCCTCCATCTGTTCAAATCAGTTCATTAAAGGTGCCTTATTGGCAGGCAAGCATTAAAACTTGTCTCTCCCAATAATTATGCCATCATGAAGGCGGACATTTGTGGCCTCTAGATCCCAGCGATGATGTCGTTCGTGGGTTACGAGGCCCTTTATTTCTACACGCATTCCTGTATCAAACCGAAAGTCGCGAAGTTCGTGATTGGTGAAATGAATGCGTATTTCGCCTGTATCGTCAGCGAGTTTAAACCCGTCAGATCCAAATGTTTCTATAATTGTGCCGCGCACATGCACCACGCGGTCGTCCATGCGCCAATGTTTGATAGCATCTACGCTCATTATATTATCGCCCCACTCAGCAAATGCATTAAATGAAACTAAAAACGTGAAAACAAATAATAAAGCATTCTTCATACAGGGCTCCAATAATTAATTTTTTTATAGTTAACCTGTAAATAAACAATTTTAAATATTGGATCAAGTTAAGAATGGTTGTGTATGGCAACTAATAGAGGTAAAAGAGACCAAATGGACTCAAGGGACTCAAGTTAGGATCTGTCTGTTGTTGATTTATCGCGAAGAAGAGTTAAGAAATGCCGATGGCCGGACTCGAACCAGCACCTGGTTACCCAGAGTAGATTTTGAGTCTACCGCGTCTACCATTCCACCACACCGGCATGGAGGAAAATAGTAATTGATTACTCAATTAAGTTCCATCCTTATTTGCGCACAGTTATTTGCGCAAGAGGCGGTGTGCCTGATCAGGTGAGAATGTTACGCGCTCATTCTTTTGACGATCAAAGCGCACCTGTATGCTGATATAGGGATAGGGGTGCCTATTGTCAAAATTGCGTCCCTCCCTCTTTTTATAGAGCTTTATAAATATTTCTTTGTTTAGCCAGGGGGCAGTTGTGACGTCCGTCTCCTTGTCAAAGCGCTGGAAGGTTTTATACTCCTTCGCTTCATCTTTATAATAATCCATTATGATTTGGATTATTTTAAGCGGTTGTTCTTCAAGACCTTGTACGTAAAAATCTACCTCTGCCGCAATTAAGTGCTTGGAAGATGAACCCTTGGCGCTTGGATCCATAAAAGCTTGGTGGGCGATGCAGCGATGGCCGGAGGTGACATGGACGTTTTTTTGGGTAGTTTTTTGGATGTGGTTTAGGAGGTCTATAAGAATTGGGTAGACAAACTCCTTGTCGTCCTGGAGGGGAAGGCTGTGCCTGTCGCTGCCAGAGCAGTCATAAAAGCGAGCCACTTCTTTACCGTCCTTTACAATGATATTGGGAGGGTTATGTGAGGCACCTTTGCAGCGGAAGTATTCCTTGGTTATCGCCTTCACCTGGCCCCCTTGAGGCTGCCAAGGATAGACTGGCGCCTGCTGCATCTCCTGCACAGGGGCCTGGAGGCAATATTCATGATGCATGCGTACAATATATTCAGAGAGATACATAGACAACCCAAATCAAATTGGGTATAATCGTAGCATATGGATTGGATTTCTCAATATCAGCTCTTTTTGTTTGATCTCGATGGCCTTCTTGTAAATACCGAGGAGCTGCACTTTGCTGCCTATAAGCGCATGTGTGCGGGGCGTGGATTTACCTTGCCCTGGGACTTTGCCAAATACTTTAGCATCGCCCAGCAAGATGCTGAAGCCCCTAAACGCTATGTGTATGCCGAATTTCCGGAACTTCTGAAGCAAGAGCCTGACTGGAGTGTCCTCTACGCCGAAAAAAAACAGGCCTATCTTGATCTTTTACGTAGCGAACAGGCACCTCTTATGCCCGGTGTTGAGCCATTTTTACGTGCGCTAGAAAAGGCAAACCTTACCCGAGTGGTAGTTACCCATTCGGCCAAAACGCTCGTAGATGCGCTTGCTGCCAAAAACCCCATACTCCATACAATCCCCAACTGGATCACGCGGGAAGACTATGCCATGCCAAAGCCAGCACCTGACGGCTATTTGCGAGCTATTAAAGAGTTTTCTAAGCCGGGTGACCGCATCATAGGCTTTGAGGATTCATCACGCGGTCTTCGTTCACTCATGCAGACGCCAGCCACGGCTATTTTGGTAAACGCCATGGATCCAAATCTTCGGCAAGAGGCTGAAGCTAAGGGCGTAAGGACATTCAAGTCATTCGAAGAGATTCTTGTTACGAATCTTTGAAAATAGATAGCTCTATCACTTGCTATATAATTTTTATTTCCTATAAGTTGGGCTAGAACGACGGAGAGCCTTTTTTACAGAAGGCCCGAGAGGGAGTAGAGTTGATGGAATCAGTGGTCCTATTTTCATTTGCTGAGTATTGGTCATTCTATGCTCTATTTGTGCTGTTTGTACTGTTACTACTAGCCATTGATTTGGGCGTTTTTCATAGAGATGCACATGAGGTGTCATTCAAAGAGTCCTTCTGTTGGAGCGTTGTTTGGGTTGCTTTAGCACTCCTATTTAATTTCCTTTTGTATCGCTATACTTTTTGGAAATTTGGGCAAGATCAGCAGCTTCTCTCTCAGCTTGGGGTTGGAGCTGAGGCTCTTGCTAGGCAGGTCGGGCTTGAGTTTTTGACAGGTTTTATTGTTGAGAAGTCGCTTGCTATCGATAACATTTTTGTCTTTGTAGTTGTCTTTAACTACTTTGCCATACCCCTTAAATATCAGCACAGGGTGCTCTTCTTTGGGATTATAGGGGCGCTACTTTTTCGCGTGCTTTTTATTGCGCTCGGGGCCGTTTTACTCCAGTACAAATGGATTGTAATCTTCTTTGGACTCTTTTTAGTTTTAACAGGCTTAAAAATCATTTTCGCACCGGAAAAACCGATCGATCCAGAAAAAAACCCCATAATAAGGCTATTTAAAAAGCTTTTCAGGGTAACTCCAGAAATAGAGGGACAGCATCTTTTCGTGAAAAAAAGTGGTCTCTGGTACGCCACACCACTTATGGTGGCACTTGTCTTTATTGAAGTATCGGACATCATTTTTGCGGTGGATTCGGTGCCTGCTATTTTTGCCATCACAAAAGAGCCCTTTATTGTTTTTACATCTAACGTTTTTGCTATTTTGGGGCTGCGTGCGATGTACTTTATGCTAGCTGGTAGTATCCATAAGTTCCGCTACTTGAAGTATGGACTGGGCGTTGTGCTTGTATTTGTCGGCTTAAAGATGGCGTGGTTAAACGATCTCTTTGGAGGCAAATTTCCAATAACCTGGTCGCTCATCTTTATCTTTGCTGCGATTGCCCTTTCGATTTTGGTCTCATTCGTAAAAAAAGAGGAGAAAACTGGGTAGTCTTGTGGATCTTAAGATCAAGAGCCTCTTGCAAAATTATGTACTATTAATAACTTTTCTTATAGAAGAGGGGTTATTGAAGATTTGAGGTGTAAGAGATGGGCGAACCTACTATTTCAGGACAACCACAGAGAGATCTTTGGGTTGTAGAAGAGAAAAATACGGGCAAAAAAGCCGTTGTTCACGTTAAAGGCACATTCGATGAGCAAGAAATTTCCCGAGCAGCTCAATCAGTTTTTCAGCATAAGGAGTTCGTTAACGATCAAAAAATAACCTTATGGAAAGATTCAGAAAATATTACCCATGCTAAATCTGGTGGCAAAGAGTTTAGCGTTGTGGCGTCTAATACAGAGCAAGTGGTTCTGAGGAGAATTACCTCACAAAATGTTGGCTCTATCAACCAAGCAAAAATTCGCGAAACGATAAAGCGCGGTGTGCTTCACATTCTCATATCACCCCTATTAGCACTTATACGGCAAGTTACAGGAAAAGCAAAAGTCGCTCAAAGCTTTATCGAAGAAGCTAATTGCAAAAACTATGCAGGCTTCAGCTCTTTGCTGAGTACAGCAGAACGTGTTGTAGGCTCTGAACATATGCGAGCGACGAGTGCTCTTGCAGGACGTATCCAACTGGCACATAGCTCTAAAGGAGAATCGCTTCAAGAGATAGCTGAGAGTATTGTAGAAGATGTGAATAGTGGTAAAACAGTGAACATTCCATCTGGTTACTACGATGATACAAATACCTTCCGACCAATTATTTTGGAATGTTCTAAGGGAGTTATTGAACTGTATGGATCTGAACCAAAGGAAGCTCTTAGAACTACTTTTACCGGCGATCTTAATACAAAGCTTCTTGTAAGACTATTACAGCGTACACAACCACCTCAGGCTATATCTCAAGTAGCCAAGAAAAAAATTTCGGTCTTTGCAGGCAGCTCTGAACAGCCATCTGCTGTTACATCCTCTCAGGTATCTGCATTTCAGGCCCTTAATACTCTTATAACAAATGAAGGGTTTGCCGTCGGACAAACAGTCAAGCTTGCTCTTGCAGAAACAAGCGCACAGGGGCTTTTATGGGGGTTATTAGAAAAAACGGCCATTGATGCTCCGCAAATTGCCAAAGCCCATTTTATGCTCGAGCTTATGGGTGAACATCTCTCAACGGTTATACAAAAAATTGGCTCGTTTTCAGATAGAGATCAGGTGGCAATTTTGCAGGCGCTACTTACAGAGTACGATCAAGCCAAAACTCTATGTGAGCAGGAATTTGGTCTAAAAAAAGGTCTCGATGCCGTTGCCGGGCTTGCTGACCTTGACGCTATTGTTCAAAAGGTGAGATCCAGATTGGCAAGCTTACAGCTGCATCTCGAAAAAAAGGCGTCAAATAGAAGAGATTATGACCTGCAAGCGGCATCTAGCGTCTCTCGTAGTACTGTACAGATTACCCCTACAGAAAAAAAGCAGACGACTCCTGTTGCAGAAGATGACTCTCATGATGCAAAACTTAAAAACCTTGAGCAGGCGATAAAGAGCCAAAATGTGCAAGAGACGATTCAGGCACTACAAACAGTAGCTAAAAGCCTTGACAGCCTCATAGAAAGTAAACAGTATGCGCAAGTGATAGCGGCTGCAACAAAAGCCTTAGGCTATTTACCGGTGCCCTCTAGCCCATATGCAGCTGATCAAAATACCCTCTGGGCAAAGGTAGACCCAAGCGATGTTACAGCATGCCAACAAGCTCTTCACGACATTGTAAAGCTGTTATGGGAAGCAAAATTGCAAAATGGCGACACGCACTGTTCTTCAAATGAGCTTGTTGGCATGAGTTTAGCAGAGGCCGCTGTTCTACGGCTTATGCTTACAAGAGGAATCGCAGCTGAAAACCGTATAATCGAAAAGCTTATAGAGCGAAAAGATGATCCAAAGATTAGTCTGCTCTTACGGCGATTGGGCTGCTACGAAGAATCATCAGAAGCGGATTTTAAACAAGCTCTGCTTATCAATACTCGCGATAATGCGTGCATTAGGGGCCTTTTATGCCGCGAGCTAGGGTTGCCTTTTGAAATTTGTGCTGATAGCCTTTATCGCTTTTTCCCGAACAGCAATTCGGCCCTTACGGCACTTTTGGTGACGGATCGATTTGCCCTTTCGTATAGTAAGGAAAATCATTCTAAAGTAGCACTTCTACGAGATTTTTACGATACACCGTTGTGGGGAGGAAGAGGAGAGCAAGCTGGTGGAAAAATAGGATTGTACGATCAAGCTTTGGCAAAATGTTATGGCGCTTATAGTTCATCCTTAGAGGTTACGGATAAAACAACCGAGGAGAGTATTGAAGAGGCTCTTGAGCTCTATAGAGACTCAAAACGTTCGTTTATCATGCGTTATGAAAATGGCAAGCAAGTGACAACACCGATGAAAGAAGAGTATAAACTTGAGGAGCTTAGAAGTCAGCTAAAGAGTTCTGTAGCAAGTCTCAAGGGCGATGAAGCGCTTCTTCCGGCTACATTAGAAATACAAAACGCTCTTCAAGTTATGTCTGAGTCGATGATCTACCCAGAATCACTTTTAAGGTTATACGATGGTCTATTTGAATACAAAAAGGATGAAAAATATACGAGTAGATTAAATGCGATTAAAGAGGAGCTTGAAAAAGTTGGAAAAATTGATCCAAAAGATGCGGCTTGGCACAGACAAATAGTTCAAGAAGGACTAAGCAGTATGGGTCGCATCAGTGTGGTGCCTATGGACAATGATATTGTAGGCGATAGGGGTATTGGATTGCGTTTTCCCTCGGAATTTCACTGGAGGCGCTTTCCAAAGAATCCGACAAACTCAGAGGGTGAAGTTGGTGAAGTAGATTCAAAGCTTACAGAAGCTCTTGTAGCGAGCGACGATAAGCAACACTCCCACCTATCAGGTATATATTCATCAGACCGAAGTGTAAGGCAAGAATACACTGAAGAAGGAACCCTTGCTTCTATTGCTGCGTCGGAAAATGATCCTGACATGATGTATAGGCTCTTTAGCCTTCGTGTTGCTGGCGAAAATGGAGATTTTCACCATAGTTCAGCGCTACATGCTCTGCAGTTTATTCTTGACTATCCAGAGAAGCTTAACAACCCAAGCATAAAACGCTATGTAGAAGCTACGCTCTTTCGCCCTCCATTGCTGCTTGAAGCGTCAGCCCAGATACCAGAGGCCTTTAAGGCAAGGCTTTTACAGCTAGAGCCATTATTAGATAGAGCAATTAAGGCGGAGGAAACGGAGCTTGCAGCCTATCTGATACACGTAGGTTCGTCTCTGGAGCAGTTTTTGGGTGTGCCAACTGTTGATAATGCTAAAAAAACGCAACTTGCAAAATGGCTGCGTGATAGCCTTGAACCGGTAACACAAAAAACGATTCAATTTGCTCTATATTACCTCGATAGAGTGCGTTTAAAGGGGTTTGAAGCAGCTGATAAACCACTTATGATGGAGGCCTACAAGCTTTTACAGGCTACACCACTTGGCTCTGATATTGTAGCTCTTCATAAAGAAGTGCTTGACTGGATGCAAATGACTATTTCATCAGATGAGCGTCTGGCTGCTAGGCAAGCAAATGTAGCAGGGATGAACACAGTAATAGTTCCTGAAATAGCGCGCCATCCTGATTTTATGGCTGTATTTGGGCCTCGTATCTTTAGTGGGACAATTAACGAAAACAGCCAGACACATATTACCTATAAGTGCCGAGTAGAAGGAAAAGAATTTGAGCTCGCCTACGACAAGAGATCCCAGAGTTTAATAATAAAGCAATTTGTAGATGGTGCCTGGTATCGCTTCTGCCATGTAGAGGCGCCAAATGCAGCACACACCGACATCTGCCTTAGCCACTACAACTGTTGGGTTGATGACGGCAATAAAAATGCTTTTGTTTTCTTAGATGATCAGATCGATTGGCACCCTGAAAACCGTATTAAAGCTACATTGACATCCAAAGGCCATTTTGACTCACTTCGAATAGGCGATAAACTGTTAGGGTTTGATAGTAAAGGTGAAAAAACAAGATGGCTTTCCTGTTTTCATCCTAGCCGAATTCTTTTAGAAAAAGATGCTAAAGGTAAAGTGGCAGCCATTCGCATTTTAGGAACCGATATTGTTTTGGAGAAGCAAAACAGCATTTGGCAGCAGCATGGGTTTGAATGGGTTGCCCCAAGTGATGCCGAGATATTGCAGCCTGCAACGAGAAACCTTTTAAAACATATAGGGAAAGCGGTTGACGATGTTGCTGTAGTATTAAAAGGAAAGGAAGCAGACAAAGTACTTATAGTGCCTCACGTTATTACAGGAGTCGTTAAAGAAGTTGAAACAAGCCAGGTTACTCTCGAATTTGAAAAAGAGGATATTAGCGAAGTTCTTGTAAAACCTCTTGAAGTGAGCATCGAAAATGGGCGAGTAGAAACATCGTGTGCAGGCTTTTTGTATTTAGCTGAGCTTGCCGCATGTCAAAAAAACCTCAAGCAGGCACTCTTTTATCTCGAGGAAGCATCTAAAAGAACACTTTTGCCAGAAGATGCAAAAACGTTTACACAGGTTGCGGCTTCACTTGATGTACTGCCGGCAAACACGCTCAGATCTGCTGCATTCAAGCTAAAAGCATACCTTTTTGTTTCACATCTACAAAGATCATACATGGCGCATTCAGGGTTGCAAGTTGGCCGAGAGCAGGAATTTGTTTCATCGGCAAGAAAAATAACTGCCCTTTACAGACAGTATACCGCAGCATATGGTTCAAAAAATAGGATACCCAAGGAGCTTGAGCTTACGACAGCGGAGCTTGCAGAATGTAACCATATTGCAAATGAAGCGTTGGAAGATCTTGTAAAAGCCACACCATCTAAGCCAATTACAAGGCCAGCAGCAGAAGAAATAGGCGCTCTTATGCCTTACCTTGCAGTCTTTGCTCAAGCGGCAAAAGGTCCTCTAGGATTGCCACCAAAGCCTGATCTCTCTTTATTGGGCCGTTTTACTGAATATTATGATCTTGCGAAAAATAAAAAAGAGATCACCCAGCAAGATATTGACCAGCTTTTTACTGCGGTAAGCTCAAGCTACACAGCCGATGTGCAGAAAGCCATAGATACTGCAAGGCGTATTCTGCACATAGCATTTAATGAAAATGATGCTAATCAAAATGATGCTAATCAAAATAGTGCTTCTTTCGTGCCTGATAAAGAGCCTTTTGTTCCAGGGAAATTTCATGCAGATCTCTTATCGCTCCAAAAATGGCTTCCTAAAAAAGAGGTAAAAAGTCCGCTGCAGGCACTCCTTGCAGTTCCCTCCATGAAAAAAATAGCTGACCTGCAAAGGCGCTTCGCCGATGAATTTCCGGCAGGGCAAATGCAAGAAGGGGCCCAAGAGCTCGAAGAGACAGTGCAATTGACATCGCAAGTTGTTGCCCAAAGAGAAAAAGAACTGAGGGCGCGCATTGAAGAGCGAAAAAGCTCTTTGCAAGGAGCTCTTGAGAGTAGGGCTACTGGAGCTATAAAGGTAGAGCCAAACAGCTGGCTTGCTGTTGTAGATCTTCCCTCACATTTTAAAGCGGCGAGCCGTGAAAGGCGCGGGGAAATATCAGAACGGCAACGTGCAACCTATTTTCCTGATACTATTGAAGCTTCAGATCCTATGCATGCCATGAAAGCTGAAGAAAATGCTCTTCAGCAAGAGGGTATTTGCGCAGCTGTTGGGGATTTTGAACGAGAACAGTCAGATCGCGTGTTGCTTACTAACAAAAGCGAGCTACAAGATCAGGTGGTGGCTCGATTAGCCATTTTATCGCTTGAGGTGAGCGAGTTGGGCGAAAAAATTCAAGAGCTTGTATTACTTGCTAAAAAGGATAATCCCGAAATACGAGAGTTGCTAAGAAATAGAGCTATGTTTGGCCAAGAGCAGTTTCTTGAGCGACTGTTCAAGATCTATCAAAAGCAGCAGGGTACGGGCAATCAAAAACTTGATAATGCTATTACCTCATTTCTTATAAAAGGCGTCGAACAAATACATCTAGAAAAGGCAAGAGAAAGGCTTAAGAATTATAACGATGTTCATGCAGATAAAGTGGTCCTAGCATCCGAAATTAAACAGCTGCTCGAAACAGCAACAAAACATGATCGTTATAACGATAAAGAGCCAGCCATTGCCAGAAAATACCTTGTTGCCGAATTTACCCGGGGCATTGTGCTGCGCCCAGGCCAAATTTTGGCAATAGAAGAGATACGACAAAATCCAAACCGGCTCATGCAGCTTCGGATGGGCCTTGGCAAAACTTCCTATATTTTGCCTATTGCGATGCAAATTTTGGCAGAAGAAAAGGGTCTGTTGCCTATAGCGCTTGTTCCACAGGGGCTTTTTGCTATGAACCGGCGAGATATGGACGCAACAACACGGAAGCTTTTTCAGCAGGCAGCCTATGAGCTTCGTGTGACAGATGATGTGCTGTCAAATAGTATGCTTTTGGCCCAGGAGCTTGATCGCCTCTATGAAGTAAAACAGAATAAAGGCTACATCATAGCGTCGATTGAACAAATTGCCGCTATCGAACATGCACTCACGCAGTGTGATGAACAGCTTGGCAACAAACCTTCAGTAGAGCTAGAAAATCGTCGCCAATGGCTTTGCCAAATACGGGCCCTTTTGCAAGATAAAGGTACGCAATTTTTTGCCGATGAAGCAGATGAAGTGTTTTCTATAAATAAAGAGATTAACATTGCCCTCCCAGGTGGTGATCGATCGCCAGATGAAGTCATAGTAGAGGCGGGTCAAAAACTCATTTTACACATCCTCGAAACTGATCACACGCAACCGTCACTGCAAATGCTTAAAAAAGCACTTCTTGAAGGTAAGCAAGCATCTTTGCCCAAAACTCTCTTGCATGAAGCTGTAGGTGAGCTTCGTGCATTTAGCGCAAGTCAAGATGGCGTGGTAAAAATCGCCATTCAAAAGATGCTCGCAGGACCATTTATAGATATTTTACAGCGAAATCCTGAAGTTGACTATGGTTTTCTAAGTGCTTCTGGGTGCACTACAGGCCCAAGAAGTGAAAAGAAAGAAAAGCCCAATATGAAATTTGGTGATGAGTATGAGCTTGTGCTCTACAACGTTATCAACTACATCAACAAGGCGCCATCTCGTGAGTTTTTGGTGTCGACAATCAGATCGCTGCGATTAAATAACCAAGAGCGCTATCACGCACTGCAAGAGCTTGCAGGAGTAGCTGGAAAATCTCCGCAGGAGTCGATGGAGGCAATTATAGCCTATTTAGAAAAGGGCGAAAACTGGAAGGCACGACTTGAGATTTTGGATAAAGATGTACTTAGGGCGGGGCTTGTTACGTTTTCTAAAGAGCAGCTTATTCTTAACGTACAGGATATTATACGTGGAAAAAACTGTGGCGGTATTTCAGGGACGATGACTCCCTATTCACTTCCTGAGGGCTTTGATAGTAGACAAGAGAGATCTGAAGCAAGAAAAGTAGAGGGTGAAACTTGGGTAAAGCTTGCTTCGGCATTTGAAAAAGGCCTTGATCATCCTGTTGAGGTTATCGAGGATGATACAATACTTTCAGCTCTAGCTATAAAGGCTAGAGATCCACAAGTTAAAGCACTTATTAATATGGGGCTTTCAATTGAAGGTAAAGATGCTATAGATATTGCTCAGAGTCTGCATAAAAATTCAGGAAGACCGATTGTATTTGTCCATCCAGCCAAAGGCCTTCCCTTTATTATTGAAGAGGGCAAAGCGCCTGAACCCCTTGGTGACAGGCCAATTGCAGAGAATTACGTTGTATTCTACGATCCTGCCGACAAAAGAGGTACAGACTTTAAAATTCCTCCAGGAAAAGCAATCTATATTCCTGGTCCTACAACAACAACTGAACAGTTTTGTCAAGGGGTCTGGAGGATGCGCCAGCTTGGCTTTAGCCAAAGTGCCGAGGCACTAGTGCCGAAATCTATTGCGACGCGTATCAAGGCGCTGCAAGGCCGTGACGAGCAGGCTTCAATTACTCTTGGAATCACGCTTGGAATCACTCTTGGTGATCTTATTGTCGACATTCAGGCAAAAACGGTCGATCAGCAGCCGCAAAAAAATTGTAAAGCACAAATAGTTCAAATTAAAGGAATCGCTTTTACCGGTCTTCGCGATATTCTGTATGATCCAGCTAATGAAGCCGCTGATAATAAAATACTCTATCCGCTTTTTCGCAGCTACTACGTGCAGAAAAAAGAGCCGGACTTTTCTTATAGCGAAGCACCCGATATAAACACCTTGGAGATGCTAGCTGGCATCTGTGATCGCGAGGTGGCCTTTTTAGCTGAGCTTTGTAATAAAGTGCCAGAGGCCTACAAGCCAAAAATCCAAAGGCTCATTGAGGCTGTTGTCGCTAAAAAACAGCAGTATGTAGATGCAAAGAGTGAGCATCAAAAGCAGCTTTCAGCAACAACGAAAGGTTCATTTTCCACCTCATCCGGCACCCAGTCCGAACAAATGCAACAGCAGCAGCAACAGCAACAGCAACAAGTGCAGCAGGAACAAAAAGTTAAAGCTTCGGGACTAATCGATGAAGCGCCTTTTCATTCACCATTGCGTCTCTCACAGTTCAATGATGAAAGCAGTCGTTCTCTTGATACTTTTGAAAAGGGTGTTCTTAAGCCAGCTTTTATGAGTGTGGAATACTATTTGGTGCGTGTTCGATCTAGGTATCCTGGCCTTACTGATGAGCAAATAGTAGCCAGGATTAAAAGAAAACAAGAGGCTATTGTTTTAGACTGTTCGCCTTCTGCCAGAGAAATACTGTTACGCCAGTCCAAATATAGCGGCAGTGGTGCCTTTATGCTTGGCGTTTATGAACGTCATGGAGAAGTAGTTATCCGGATACTTTCTAAAAACGATCAGGTAGGGCTGCATGCTGAAAAGGTGCAATCCAAAAAGGAATTAGATCAGGAGAAATTAGCGATTTATAGCCTTGATAGAAACGTAGAGCCATCTAGACAAACAGGTGTAACGGTTGTGGAGTCTATCACTAAAGAAACGCCAGAGCTTACAGAAAAAGCTGTGGCTTTAATTGCAGTTGCTCGGTTCTTTCTGGGTCATGAACCTCTTACCAAATTTGAGTTGCAAGCCATTAAAAACAACAAGGAAGCGGTGCAAAAAGCAATCGACCATTGGAAAGTCACGATGGATGAAATAGGCCCAGGAAAAGTTCCTGCGATAGAGGCTCTTGAAGCCCAAATCTCAGGTTAATACTCTACTTTTACGAGGAAGAGGCCCTGCGGTGGGGCGCTCATGGGTGCTTTGCGGCGATCTTTTGCCTCAAGGGTCTCTAGAATATCAGAGAGACTCTTTTTGCCAGAGGCAACATTAATCAGCATGCCGACGATGTTTCTAACCATCTTGTAGAGAAAGCCATTTCCATGAAAGATAAGCGTCACGTTGTTGTCCTTGGGCACAACATCAAGTCTGTAGATGGTTCTAACAGAGTTTTTGGCAGCAGCACCCGTATGTGCAGAGTTTGCAAACGACCGAAAATCGTGCGTGCCAATAAAGAGCGCCGCGGCCTCCTTAAGAAGCGTTAGATCTATTTTGTAGGGTACATGCCATGTATACTGCCTCTCAAATGGGGACACAATAGCTCCCAGCGCAAGATGATAGTGATACTCTTTACTTTTTGCACTTCTTTGGGCATGAAAATGGATGTCGACAGCCTCAACCGATGATACTCGGATTTCTTTTGGCAGTATGCCGTTGAGTGCTTTACAGAGGTAATGTATGTCTTGCGGCTCTTTACAGCGAAAGTGCGCAACTTGATCAAGTGCATGAACACCCGCGTCAGTTCTTCCTGAGCCTACTACATTCACATCTTCCTTAACAAGCGTTCGTACGGCATCTTGAACGAGCTGCTGTATAGAAAGGCTATGCGGCTGAATCTGCCAGCCGCTATAGTTTGAGCCATCATACATGATATGTAGGGCATACTTATGCATTTAACACCGCTTCGGCCGCTTCTTGTTTTGGAAAGAGCCTGTCCCAGAGAGGGGTTTTTAGTGGACCTTCCTTTACAAGTTCAAAGAGTGCAATTTCAGGTGGTGCAAACCAGCGGAAGGGGAATGTGGCGGCAAGTCCGCGATTAACATAGAGCGATCGATTATCGATATGAAAGAGGCCGCTTTTAAGGGCCTTATTTTTAAGGGGGGTTACCTTTTTCCAGATGAAGGGGAGATTTACCTGGCCTCCATGGGTATGGCCAAAAAGTAAAAGGTCTCCAGGATAGTGTGCAAGTGCGTCGTAGGAATCTGGATTATGTGACAGCACAATACCTGCTGTGCGCATGTCATAGCCTGCATAAGCCTTTACAGGTTGGCATTGGCCGGCCATATAGTCGCCAAGGCCTGTAAGATTTAATCTGGCATTGTTTTTACCTATCTGTACCGTTTCGTTATGAAGGAGCCGGATGCCGGCATCATCTAGAAGTGTCTTGAGTTCTTCAAATTCTTCAACGGGTGAGCGAACGATAGCGCCTTCGGAGCTATTGTCGTTAAGTGAAAAAAGTCGTGCAAAGCCGCGCATGATAACAGGTAGATGCGATTCAACTTTACGGAAGCGTCCATCTTTACCGAGCGACACATACTCTTTATAGTCGTGATTGCCAAATATAGCAAAGGTTCCAAGTGGCGCTTTAAGAGTCTTTAAAAAGCTTTTGAGCCGTTCTGGTTCTTTTAAAACGCTGTAGGAGAGGAAATCTCCCGTGATCAGAATGCAGTCTGGCTTTAGCTCTTCTATTCGCTTAGAGATGCGTCGCAAAAAGCTTTGGGGTACATGTTCTGGAAAGTGCAGGTCGCTTATCTGCACTACCTTTAATCCTTCAAGCTCGCGTGGAAGCTGCGGCATTGGAATTTTATGGCGAGAGGTCAAGATGAGGCGCGGTTCAATAAAACGCGGCCAAATGCCTATGACAGAGACAATGCACCAAAGGTCCCAGAGCCGTTCTACGAATGTTGTTGAATTTTTGAGTGATGAGAGTTGCATGATACAACTGCCCCCACTTTAAGAGTAGGGGCAAATAACCTTAAAATTAACGTGCAGCAGCAGTTGCTACGTCGCTGATATGAGCAGATACTTTCTTTGTCATCTGGAACATATCGATCTGTGAGCGTGTGCCCAATACTTTTGACAGTTTGTCATCTGGATTGATCATGCGCTTTGCTTTAGGATCTTGAAGTTTGTTCTTCTTGATGTATTCCCAGAGACGCTTTGTAACTTCTGTACGTGGCATTGGACCGTTGCCGATGATTTCAGCGAGTGTTGCTGAAATTTGAACTGGTCTCATTAACGCTGATTGTTTCTTTGCTGGTTCTTTTGCTGCCATAGGTTTGTCCTCTTTGGTTTAATAAAATCTGACTCTTACATGGTTTCCCGATAGTACACTTTCTGTCTAGTGTAAACTGAAAAAACTGGCATTTCGAGACGAAATTTGCTACATTTTTTCACCAACAGCAACGTTTTTTACGCTGTGGAGCTTTTATAGTCAACCATTTTAGAGTATATACATGAAAAGATCAGCATATTTTTCGCTCGTGATTTTTCTTTTTCTCACAATGCTTAGCCCAGGAGATGCAGTGAACGTAACAAGCCTTAAAGATAAGCCAGAGCTTGCAATTGAGACACTCCAGCAGCAGATAGAAGAACTTTTGCCGCTGCAAAAGCAGATTCAAAGTTGTCAGAATTTTCAAGAAAAATTGGCAATGGTTCAGAAGTTGCCTCAGGTTGAACAGTTTTTTAAAAATAATCCTGAGCTCTTACAGGCGACTTTAGCTTTTCCTGTAGAACAGCAGTATATTGTACATGCAGCAGTTGCGCTCAATCAAGGTCCTGTGATTTTTTCAGGCTGCGATGCATCTGCTCTTAAACCAGTAGTCGATCTTCTTTACGCAACAGAGCGCTTTTATAGCTACATGGGAGGCGTTGTTGGCTATCATGTAAAAACACTTCAGCTTATGTCTGACCAGCTTGCAAAGAAGCAAGAGCCTGAAACCGCAAAACTCAAACTTCCACCTGTTGTTGATATACGTAAGGAGCATCCGAAAGAAATACTACAAGGCATTGAATCGCTCGGCAACATGGCAGAAGTGTATGTGGTAGGTGGTGCAGGTGATAGGCTTGCCTTGGTAGATGAAAAAACAAAAATGCCACTCCCGGTCGCGAGACTTGAGTTTGCAGGCCATACGCTACTTGAAAACCTCGTACGAGATCTTGAGGCTCGTGAATACCTTGCGTATAAACTGACAGGTAAGCGTATCATCACACCCATCGTGCTGATGACTTCTCACGAAAAGCGAAATGATGAGTTGATTGCGGCACTTTTAGAAGAGCGAAACTATTTTGGAAGACCAAAAGAGACCATTTTCAGGCTTCTTCAGCCGATGACACCTGTTGTCGCGATTGATGGTAACTGGGCCGTGAATGCACCAGGACAGATTACGGTAAAACCAGGCGGTCATGGCGTTATCTGGAAGCTTGCAGATGAGTATGGAGCCTTCGACTGGCTTAAAAAGCAAAACCGCTCATATATGATAGTGCGCCAAATAAATAACCCACTTGCTGGGCTTGATGCCAACCTTCTTACCTTAGCAGGGTATGGACATTCTAATAACTTGAGCTTTGGCTTTGAGTCGGTTCCGCGTCTTCCAAATATGTCTGAAGGAATGAATGTACTTAAAGAGACTTCAAAAGGCGCCACCATCAGCAATATTGAATATACTGAATTTGCAAAGGCAAAGGCATCAGATCCTCAATTTGCAAAAATTGCAGACTCTCCGGACTTTCCAGCTAATACGAACATACTCTTTGCGAATATAGATTCCATTCAAAAGGCAATTCAAGAGCTGCCTGTGCCTGGGTATTTAGTAAACATGAAACATCCTGTAGAGACACTACGTGAAGGCAAAAAGGTGACACTTCTTGGGGCTCGCCTTGAGTCTACCATGCAAAATATAGCCGATGTGATGACAACGCCTCCGGGTGCGCCTTTAGAGACATTTGTGCTCTTGAATGATAGAGCAAAGACAATGTCGGTAACCAAGAAGGCCTATGATGGAAAATCAATTCAAGAGACTCCTGAAGGCTGTTTTCTCGATCTTATGAAAGAAAACCTTTCTATGCTTCAAAATGTGTGCAAATTTACAGTAGAAGAGCCCAATACCATATTTTTGTACCATCCAGCACTTGGACCTCTCTACTCAATAATTGGCCAAAAAATTTCGGGTGGCTCGCTCAAAAGCGGCTCAGAGCTTGAAATTGAGGCAAAAGATGTGGCTATCAATAACCTTAACCTTGATGGCTCTCTTCGCATTGTTGCAGAAAAAGATGGCCGGTTGATCTTTAACAACGTTCAGGTAAAGAATGCAGGCATTAATCGCCAAGCAAACAACTGCTACTTTAAATCGCAAATAGAGCGCACTGAATCTGCCAAAATTGTGCTTTTAGGCGATAGCGAGTGTGTGGCTAAGGATGTGCAGCTTAATGGCAATGTCGACATCGTTGTACAGCCAGGAACGCGTGCAACGCTCTCTCAAGCTAAGGATGGCACGGTGAGTGTACAGGTTGAACCATTACAGGCAAGTTCGCCTCTCTGGCGCTACACGGTTGATAGCTCAAACAGCATCAAGCTAGTTAAAGATTAAGATCAAGATCAAGATNNTTAAGATTAAGATTAAGATTAAGACTTGGGAAACACTCGGATCAGGACGATCCGAGTGTTGTAGATCAATTAGACTTTTGCAAAGCCAAATGAATATGATGTTGTGATGAGGATTGCAGCTGTAGCAAGCGATGCAACGCCACCGGCACGATATGCCCACTTTGCAATAGCACCATTGTCGGCTGCTGTTGACTTAACGAGAAGAACCACGCTACCTGCGAGAAGTGCGCCACCAAGGCCGCCACGAGTCGCTACTACATTCCATGCTTTTTGCATAAATGCTGGTGGGTTTAGGCTTTTTACTTTTGAAACAACGGCTTGAAGTGCAGGTGTAACTGTGCTTACTACACGGCCACCAAAACTTGACACTTTCGATGCAAGCGCGCTTGCGTTTGTTGTTACTACGTTTGCAATGTTTGTAAATTGATTGCTTACTGTTGATATAATGGACATAAATTACCTCTCTAGTGTGACGTTTGTTCGAAACTTTAGCATAAAACCTAGAAAAGAAGCTAGGTTTTATGCGTACGATCATGAGATTTCGTATATGCTAATTAGCAAAAAAAAATCAA
Source organism: Verrucomicrobiota bacterium (assembly GCA_018239765.1). GTDB lineage: Bacteria > Chlamydiota > Chlamydiia > Chlamydiales > FEN-1388 > SZAS-7. The sequence goes on along the minus strand of JAFEGT010000028.1, from coordinate 47,344 downwards.
GGCCTCTTTATCTTAAGCTGCGGCCATTGTAACCGATGCTGTTTTAAGATCAGATAAAGCCCGCATGAATTCTTTCATGCGCATCCGCTTTTTAGGATTTGGCTCTAAAAGACGCGATGTAATTCTAATCAGTTCTTTCACAGCAGTTTTTGGAGGACGCGCTGCCTGGTTGGCAAGGTCTTCCGCAAGCTCTTTTTGCATTTTGATAGCTGTAGCTCTATTTTCATCGGCGTTCTTCTTTTTCTTCAGTGCGCGATAGGCGATAGAACCCCACGGTGTTGACTCTTGAAAGAACACTTCAAAGATACATTGGCCAAGTGCGTAGGCATCTTCAGCTTGCGCAAGTAGGAGCGGATCTCCGTCCATTTCTGGATCTTCAAGAAGATCAGGAGCTGTGTAGCGCAGTGTGCCATAGCCTTTAATACGCTTTCTTAAACAGTCATAGCTATCTTCATCTGGGCTGTAGGTGTGACCAAAGTCGATAAGCTTCGCTTCTACTTTGCCATTGACTTTGCGATAGAGGATGTTTTTTGCCTTCACATCGCGATGGACAAAACCATCCTCATGCATTTTGAGCAGCGTTGTGCCCACATCCTCAAGCACCTTTATCATGTCATCAAAGGAGATTTTTTTTCTGCTTTCTTCTGGAGTAAAACCGGTGTAGATGTAAAGGTCGTGATCGTACACCTCTTGTAAAAGCACCGTTTTTGTTTCGTACGGTCTATTTTTTGATTTATACTCAACTTGCGTAATAATATTGCTGTAGCGTCGCTCATGATCAAGCTCTGATGAGTCAATATATTCATCGGGCTTGTTGCGTACGTGGGCCACACGACGAGCTTGTGCTGAGGCGTTGTTCATAGTTACTTCAATAGCATCAGATACGCGTTTGAAGGCGCCTTGAGCATTAAGATCCCCATGTTTCTTGCTGAGAATTGTAAAGGTATTTCTTTTTGGATCGATAATGCAGGCTCGAGCTGTATGTAGCTGCTCCCCACGCTTATAGACGGATTTTGTTTTACCAGCCAGTTGGCTCAACTGGGTGTCGCCGGCAATGCATAGTCCTAACATTTCAACACTCTTCAGGCGGTGGCGCGAGTAGGGCACTTTCGAAATGGCAGTAATAGCATAGGCAAGCTTATTGGCTTGAGCGTTTGAAAGGCTATAGAGAGTGCTTATTACTGTATCACGCGGCAGCGACTCGATGTCGCACTTTTTGACTAGCGGAAGCTGTAGAATTTCTGGGCTTGAATTCATTACAGCCTGCTGAATGGCAAATTCGCAGTAGAGCTTTTTAAAGGTGCTGAGCACCTTTTTGTCTGTCTCCAAGCTGTTATAGAAGCTTTTGTAATCTTCAAGTGCGAGTGTTTTTAAAAACAGTTCTTTGATATTGCGCGTGTCATTAGCAACAATTGCCTTACGAACCTTGTGCGCAAGCTCTTTTTGGTCTATTTTTGCAGCTTTCTCGATAAACAGCATTGTTTCGGCAGCTGTCTTTTTCTTTTTCTGACCAAGTTTGGGTAGAGCGATCAGTGCTGTAGAAATTCGTCCTACGGAAACGGGCATAACGGCTCCTCATCTGTTGTTTTTTCGTTGTTTTAATTGAAAAATAAATTTCGATGAACAAAAAAATGAAAAAAAGTTGCTTTTTTGTTACACTTGAGCGCCTTATATGCGGAGTTTACCATGGCAGAGATTCAAGATCGAGTGAAAGAACAGCAAGAAAGACTCTCTTCAATGTGGAGGTATCTTTGACTTAGGTCTAAAAGAGACCCAATTAGAAGAACTTGAAGTTCAAATGACATTGCCGCATTTCTGGGATAACCAGACAGAGGCAAATCAGACAATCAAAAAAGCCAATTTCCTAAAATCTTGGATTCTTCCATATAGAGATTTATCCAAACGATGTTCCGACGTTGCTGCTCTTGTAAAAGAGGCGATCGAAATTCAGGATGTTGCATTTCTTGCCGAGCTTAATGCTGAGATCGTGGCTATCCAAAAAGAGATCGACGAGCTCGAAACTCGGAAAATGCTGTCTGGCGAGCTTGATCCATCAAACTGCTTTTTATCGATAAATTCTGGCGCAGGTGGTACTGAGGCTTGTGACTGGGCTCAAATGCTTTTACGCATGTACGAGCGATGGGCAAGTCGTCGTGGATGGTCTGTAGAGATGGTTGATGCCGTAGAAGGCGATGTAGCAGGTCTTAAAAGCGTAACGATAAAAATTATAGGCGAATATGCCTACGGGTATGCTAAAGCTGAAAAGGGTGTTCACAGACTTGTACGAATATCCCCATTTGATTCTAACGCAAGACGCCATACAAGCTTTGCCGCTGTAGATGTAACTCCCGAGGTGTCTGACGACATTGAGATAGAAGTTCGTCAAGAAGATATACGCGTTGATACCTATAGAGCATCAGGCGCTGGCGGCCAGCACGTAAACAAAACAGATTCAGCGGTTCGCATGACGCACATTCCTACAGGAATTGTGGTGTCGTCTCAGATGCAGCGCAGCCAAATTCAGAACCGCGAAAGCTGCTTAAAGATGCTTAAGTCAAAGCTCTACGAAAAAGAATTACTTGAAAGACAAAAGAAAATAGACGAAATGTCAGAAGAGAAGAAAAAAATTGAATGGGGGAGTCAAATCCGCAGCTATACGTTCCAGCCTTATACCCTTGTAAAGGACGTGCGTACCAAGTTTGAAAGCGGCAACGTACAGGCAGTGATGGATGGTGAGATAGATGACTTTATTCAAGCATATTTAAAAGAATTTGGTGAATGATATGACAGAAGAGTTTAATTTTGCACTTCCAGAGGAAGAAAATAACATTCCAGGCCTTACGATGCGCTACACAACAGCGCAAGATGCTGATCATCTTAAGCAGTGGCTTATGGATCCCGAGGTAAGCACTTGGTTTCCAATGGCTAACGAATATGAGATTGATGATGCTGTTCGTCGTTGGATCTCCTTTTATCGCGTAAATTCGTCTCTTACAGCTGAACTTAACGGTAAACCTTGCGGGATTGTCACGCTCTATGTACAGGCCTATAAAAAGTTAATCCATCAGTCAGAGTTTGGTATTATTGTGGCAAGCGGCATGCGAAATAAGGGCATTGGCTCATTTTTGATGCGCAGCATGATGCGACTCGCCAAAGAAAAATTTCATTTAGAGCTTGTTCACCTGCAGGTATATGCTGAGAATCCAGCGATAAGATTATATAAACGATTTGGATTTCGTGAATTTGGCCGCCAGACGCACTGGATTAAAGAGAGTGATCGGTATGTAGGGCGTATCTTTATGGAAAGATTCCTTTAATTTCTTGAACTCTTAATCTTGATCTTATTCTTAATCTTAATCTTTTTAACAGTTTTTTCTAAAATTGAGATTAAGATCAAGATTAAGATTAAGAGTGGGATTTGGGTTTGAATGTAAAATTATATTTATTGAATCTGGATTCTTAATCTTTAGTTAAGCTTGAAAACAGCCCTCCTCTGTGCTACCATATCCCCCCTATAGCATGTTTCAAGGGGCATAAGATGGTAAAAAACACCCGCTACGAATTTTCGACAAGGCTGCAAAATTGGGTTGGTTCCAACCTCAAAATCCGCATCAATAACAATCGCTCAACAATGGTACATGTTAGGAAGGATGAGGGTAAGATCACCAACGTCTCTTTGCATCGCATGTTTATTCGCGCGCCAAAAACGATACAGAAAGCGCTTGCTCACTTTATACGACGCGATAAAGCTGTCATTAGTCCAAGTGTTCAAGCCTTTATCGACAAAAACATCGCTCAGCTTGATCACTCACATCTTCTTGATGAAATTTGCACAAAAGGCTCTACATATAACCTTAAGACACTTTACAACAGGGTTAACAGGCGCTACTTTAATTCTCAGATGAAGCTTCGCATCACCTGGTATGGCGATCCTCATGTAAAATTTCGCACAAAATGCACATTTGGCCTCTATTATGATATGGTAAAGCTGGTCAAAATACATCGACTTTTGGATAATCCTCAGATTCCTGCATATGTCGTTGAATATGTAATTTATCACGAGATGCTGCATGCACTTTATCCTGCTTATGTGGATGAAAATGGACGAAACTGCATTCACAGCAGGGAATTTAAGGAAATGGAGCGCAATTTTAGAGAGTTTGAACATGCTCAAAATTGGCTCAAAATACATCGTATAAACTTTTTTGCACCTCAGAGGGTATATTCCAATGGCCGGACACAGCAAATGGGCAAACATCAAGCATCGAAAAGGTAAAGCCGACGCCGCAAAAGGTAAAATTTTTACGCGCGTAGCTAAAGAAATTATTAATGCGGTTAAGCTTGGCGGGCCTGACCCAAAAAATAACCCACGCCTGCGGCTCGCGCTCCAAAAAGCAAAAGCTGGCAATGTGCCTAATGACAACATTGAGCGCTGCATCAAAAAAGCCTCAAGCAATGATCAAGAAGCCTACCATGAGATGCAGTATGAGCTCTATGGCTACGGCGGCGTTGGCATTATTGCCGAAATCATGACCGACAACAAAAACCGCATTTCATCTGACATGCGCATTGCCACAAACAAGTGTGGAGGCACAGTTGCCCACCCAGGCTCTGTTGCCTTTAACTTTGATCAAAAGGGCATTATACGCATCGACAAACATCAGGCGATAGAAGATGAGCTCTTTTTGGCTGTAAGCGACGCAGGAGCTGAAGACTTTGTAGTAGAAGATGAAGAGTTTGTTGTGGTGACAGACCCAACAAAGTTTGACCAGGTGAAGGAAGCTGTCCTTAAACTTGGTATCGAAAAGATGGAATCGGCTCTTGAGATGATTCCAAAGACCTATATCGAATGCAACGTCGAAACAGCAAAACTCAACATCGCCCTTATAGAATGGCTTGATGGCATTGATGATGTTGACCAGGTATTTCACAATATGAAGATTCCAGAGGAACTAGAGAATGAAGACAACTAAAGAGCCTGCCATTAAGCCAACGCGCCAAGAAGACTATTCAGAATGGTTCCAGCAGGTTATTAAGGCTGCGGATTTAGCAGAAAATTCCCCCGTACGTGGCTGCATGGTGATAAAGCCGTGGGGCTGGAGCATTTGGGAACTTATACGTGATGCGCTTGACAAGCGTATTAAAGATACAGGTCACCAAAATGCCTACTTTCCTCTTTTTATTCCGCTGAGCTTTTTAGAAAAAGAGGCAAAGCACGTAGAGGGCTTTGCAAAAGAGTGTGCTGTTGTAACACACCATCGCCTTGAAGAAAAAGATGGAAAACTCATTCCTACAGGACCTCTTGAAGAGCCTTTAGTGATTAGACCCACTTCAGAGACTATTATAGGTGATGCCTTTTCTCGCTGGGTGAAGTCATGGAGAGATCTGCCGCTGCTTATTAACCAATGGGCAAACGTGGTGCGCTGGGAGATGCGTACGCGCCTGTTTATGCGTACGGCAGAGTTTTTGTGGCAAGAGGGCCATACTGTGCATGCAAACGAAAAAGAGGCGCGCGAAGAGACTCTGCAGATGCTTGAAATCTATCGAGAACTTGCCGAAGAGCATCTTGCAATACCTGTAATTCTTGGTGAAAAGAGCGAAGGTGAGCGCTTTCCTGGTGCTGTGAATACCTACTGCTTTGAAGCGATGATGCAGGATAGAAAAGCACTTCAGGCAGGAACCTCACACTACCTTGGCCAAAACTTTTCAAAAGCTTTTGACATCCGTTTTGATACTAAAGAGGGTGGTCTTGACTATGGCTACACCACATCGTGGGGCGTAACAACGCGTCTTATCGGTGCGCTTATTATGACGCACTCTGATGATGATGGCCTGTGCCTGCCTCCTAAAGTTGCTCCCCATCAGGTGGTGATTATTCCTGTTCTCAACAAGCCTGAACGAGCTGATGAGGTTCTTAGCTACTGTGAAAAGATCAAGAAGGATCTATCGCTTCATCGCTGTCATATCGATAAACGCGATCTTCGCGGCGGCGAAAAGACCTGGGACTGGATCAAAAAGGGCGTACCGGTGCGTATCGAGGTGGGACCTCGCGATGTAGATTCTCAAAGCTGTATGCTGGCGCGTCGTGATACAGGCGAAAAAGCGCCACACTCTGTAGATACGCTTGCGACTACAATTCCTAACATCCTGAATGAGATGCAGCAGGGCTATTTTGATCGTGCTACAGCCTATCAAAAGGAGCATACGCGCACAGATATTACAACGTTTGAGCAGCTAAAAGCGTTCTTTACGCCGAAAAATGTTGATAAGCCGGAGATTCATGGTGGCTTTGTGCTGGCAAAGTGGTGCGGAGATCCAACTACCGAGCCGCTTCTTGACGAGCTCAAGATTAGCATACGGTGCCTCCCGCTCAAGCAGTCTGGCACAGAAGGCAAGTGCGTGATTACGGGTCGTCCGGCAACCCTCGACGCCATCTTCGCCAAGTCCTACTAAGCTCTGGAGGCCTGAAGGGCCGGCATATCATAGCCCTGGTCGGAGCGTAAGCGGAGGCCAGGGTATTGAAAGGGTTAAAAAATTTTGAGTCCTGTAAGGACGGCATTTACGCATAGTAACAATGCCGTCCTTACGAGGCTGTGAAAAATGGTAAGCGCCTTGGCAAAAACCGCCCTTTTGAGCCATTTTGCCACCCCGCCCCTCGCCCTACTCGCTTGAGTATGTTGCTCGGGGCGGGGCTTCGGCAACTTCGTTGCTGGCAAACTGACTCAAAATCATCGTTTTTTCCAGCGGCTTAACCATTTTTCACAGCCTCTACAGGACTCAAAAAACATCACAAAACCTTCCCAGGCCTCCGCTTACGCTTCGACCTGGGCTATGATATGCCGGCCCTTCAGGCCTTTAGAGATTAAGATCAAGATCACGATTAAGATTAAGAGCGAGTTCTTCATAGCCCTTGGTGAGGTTTTGGGCGAGGGGGTAGGCGGGGGCAAGTATGGCCTTAGCTATAAGGGCGCGCCTTCCTCTTGCGCAGTAGAGATACAGGGGTATATCTCGAGGCAGATCCTCGGGTATTTTTCCCGCCTGAAGCTCACTTAAGGGTAGGTGCAGAGCACCATCAAGGTGACCCAAATCCCATTCATCTTTTTCTCGTACATCTATATACATGCCCTAAGTATATAAAAATCAATGTTTTAAATGTATTATAATAAATAATTTGAAACAAGCCTCTCTACATGTATAATAAAGTAAGAGGTTTAAGTATGACAACAGTTGCACAAAATGATCCTAACTACCTGAATTTGAGAAGCTTGGACTATTCTATGCAGGAAAAGTCCCAAAAGCCTATTTATTTTAAAATTTCAGGAAAAAATCAAGATAGGCATGTAGAAGCAGTGCATGGTCGATTTGCCATTTTTATCGCAAAAATTGCCTGTTTTTTTGGTGCAAAAGCTTATGATCTCAAAGAGGTCAGTTCTGTTTTGCAGAAGCAGATCAAAGAGTTAAAGACCAATACAGAAAATATAGAGTTGCCGCTTGATAAGAAAGAGCATGAAAGAGTGTGCCGCTCGGTGGCTAAGAGCTTTATATCGTGCATAGGGCCTGGAGGTATAGAAAAACGGTATGGTAATCGAGAGATCTCTCAATCTGATCGCGATACAATCTCTTGGCAGATAAAAGAAATTCTAAAGAGAACCTCAATAAGTCCCTCAGACAGCGATGATGAAACAGTGGATTTTGATGATCTTTTTAGTGAGAGAAGCTTTATAAAAGCAGTTCCACAGGAAGAACCCTCGCAGCTTAAAAATCCCTTGCTCGGACTTGTAGAAAAAAATCGAAGGGTATTTGATTCGATTTTAGATATAAATACAGCGTACATACTTGAGCAAAAGACAGATGAAAAACTGAATACCGTTATCCGGGATATACTCGAGTCACGAGTCGAATACTGCTGCAGTAAAAAAACAGAGCTTCAAAATAAAGGTAGAGTGTTATTACTGTGGAGTGGAAGGTATAATCGCGAGGACACTCTTGCTGGAGCCTGCTTTCAACGAATATGGGGCCGGCTTGAAAAGTCAGCGAATGAAGGCCCTAGCGAAGAGATGCTTTCAGTGATTACAGAAGCAAAATGCTTTTTACTAGACGCAGAAGTAGAAGAAACGAATAATTTCGAAAAAAAAGCGCAAAGTGCGCGAGCCGTTGCGCTTATTGAACTGAGGGAGTTTTTAGAAAAAGCAGCTCCTCACATATCTCGAGATAAATACCAAGAGCTCCGAAGCGGTCTTGGACAGTATGCAGATGCTGATATGCAGTTCTTTTCGGCATCCTACTTAGAATCTATTACAACAGAAAAAATAGAAGATACAACAGAAAAAATAGAAGAGCTTTACAGCTGGCTTGTTGATGAACTACCCAATACCACTGCTATTTTTGATGGCTATTACAAGGAGCTAAAAGAGCAGATTGATCGCTTGCCAAAGGATGTAGAAAAAGATATCGACACAACGGATGAAGTTGTGCCACCCATTAACCCTGTTGTTCAAGATGAAGTTCTTACAGCAAAGCAAAAAGGAGCTCTCATTCATACTACGGTGGCTTATACAGAAAAGCTTTTTTCTGAATTATTGGGAATAGAGGTTGCTAAAGAGCTTACGCGGTTTAGCACTGTAGATCAAAAAATGGAATATCTTGCCAACATCTTTTTAGGTGGCGATCATTTTAAGGCAGGGAGTCGATCTGCGAAATTTTTTAGTGATATTGACCAGCGCGAGCCCTCGGAGACAGCCCCTTTTCTCATGCGGCGCCAGTTTGCTGAACTTACCAACAAAATTATAGAGTTGAGAGATATTTTAAAAAAAGTGACTCCTCATGGTCAGGTTTATCTAAAAGAGCGACTTGAACAGTTACAACTCTTTGCTGCCATGCTTTTAGAAGCCAAAGCCTTTGTTTACTCATTCAATCATGAATATAACCCTGTTTCAGAGCAACTTCATCATAAAAGGATGCTTGTCCTAATGGAGCTTTGTAGGTTCGCAGATATTGAAAAAAATAGCCAAATTCAAAGACAGATTGCTGGGCCTTCCGGATTTTTGGATAAAGACACACAAACATTCAGACCTTCAAGACTTACCACAATCACTACTGAAGAAATTATTCAACTAAAAGAAGCGCTTTTTAATACTTCTCAAAACGAATCATTAAAAAGTGAACTGCAGAAATCCGTAGACCTCCTTGTAAAGTTTGAAAAGGAGCTTACGGTTAATGTAAAATTCGATTTGTTTAATAACAAGCTCGAGGAAAAAAGCTTAGCGAAACAGCTATACGACTCAATGAAAATAAAACTCGATGCTTATTTTCAAAAGGCTAACAAGCTTACGCCAAACCAACGAGCGGAAATCCTGCCTACTGTGATGGACGCCGAATGGCTGCTTGCGTCATGCGAAATCGAAAATCCTCGCTATAAGCAGGCACAAAACGCTCGTGGGCTTATTATGCTGCGCTTTTTGATAAATTTGACTGAAACTAATCTAGAGGAGAATAAAAAAGCCATTCGAGCCCAATACCCTCAACTACAAAGTGAGCTTATGAAACTCAAAAGTAGTTTGGCAGGAAAACATCTAGAGCGGATTAACAGGGAAGAGTTACAGGCAAAACTCAAGAGACTCGGGGAAATCACCACGCCACTTACAACCAGGGGTCTTTGGCGTCATTTTGATACACTTAAACGTGAATTGAAACTACTTCTTAGTGCCTAAGGCCTCCTCCTTTTTTTCAGCGATTACTTGTTCTGCCTCAGCATCATAATTGGCGATAAGAGAATTATTAGCTTTTATAAGCTTATCGTAAAGTGGTAAATAAAATTCCTCTAGAACGGACAGTTCCAAACGTAATGTAATTAAATCGCGTAGTCTATCGTCAACAGCAAAGGATTCGTTATTGGGTGTTTTTAGAATAGCTGTTTCTAGCACTGCCATTCGCTCGCGATGAGAAGCTATCATCTGTGCTGTGATTTGCTTGCGTTCTTCAAATACCTTATTCCAGGATGTCATCAAATCAATATGATCGGACTTAGCAGCATCTAGAGCAATCCGATTTATAGCACTTACTTTTTTCAATCTATCAATTAATACTTGTTTAAAAGCTCCTTTATCAACGCTTACAGCTGCTTCTATTCCTATGTCAAAGCTCTTTTTTTGTTCTGGATTAAGCTGGCTTCGTTGTTGTTTGATTCCAATTTTTTCTCTTTGAGCATCATTAAGTAGCAGTCCAAGCGCTTGAATTTCTGACCGGATCGTTGCTGCTTCGTTTTCAAGCCTTCCGATTCCAGCGATAATTGCATCTATCGAACCTTTTAGAGCTGCGCTATTTGTTCGAAGTTTTTTAAGTTCCTCTACTATCGCCTCGCGTTCAGCTTTTTTTTCAGCAATCTCTTTATCTGTAGTAGCGTGTGACTTTTTGCTTTCAAGCTCTTTAATGCTCCTATCCAAATTTTTTTTCTTGAGCACAAGGTAGGTATCTTTATATTCACCAGTTTTATGGTGTAGTGCCATATAGTCTTTGGTCTGAAGTTGTGCTGATCGTGCTTCAATAAGCTGTAATTTTGTCTGAAGTTTTTCTACCTGACCTTTGACAGTGGCAAAAAGCTTTTCTTCAACTTGAGCGCCCAGTTGATTTTTTTCACGAAATTCAGCCTGTACAAGTACCTCCAAGCCATTAAACTGCTCAAGTAAGTACAATCGTGTATCTTCATCTAGCTCTTCTATTAGACATCTGCTTAAGGTGCTTCGTTCTTGAGATAATTCCGGTCTTGAAAGCAAAAATGCTATGATTCGATGGAGCTCTTCGGGTTCCATAGAGAGCACTTCTTCTTCTGTCAGCAAAAGCAGGCGATCTTTTTGGTGCGGCTCCAGTTGATTAAACAGTATCGCAAGTTGGGGATAGAGCTTCTGCTTCATTGAAAGGGGAATGTTTTCTTTTTCAAATAATCGGAGATTACCCAATCCGGCATCTTTTAGGGCATAGACACCAGAACTATTGTATTTTTTTACAAGCTCATAGCAATGCTGTACTTTGGCGTCGCTACTTACGTAGAGCTGTGACAGCAATGTAGCAGGGGGATCTTTGAGGGTTCCAAGCAGTTTTTGAAGCTGCTGGTTGTCCATACTTTCAATTCGTTTAAATTGCTCATAATGTTCAAGGGCAAATGCTTGAGGGTTAAAGATGAGTCCGCCTTCAAGCGATGGTTCAGCGAAGGATTTCGCAGCTTCCATAAGTGCAAGCTGAAAACATACTCCCTTTTGATCTCCAAGGGAGAGCTGACGATACTCTGATGCCTGAAGCTGATCGATTTCCTCTTTTTGTTCGGGCTTTAATGAGTTGAATTTTTCGACTATTGCTTTGACGTCGTTCCGCTCTTGCTCTGAGAGGCCGCAGTATTTTTCAACGACATCAGAAATGCGAATCTTTGTCCGCTCGTCAAGCCCATAATAAAATGTGGGGCTCAGCCACATAAGTTCTTGCTTCGTCATTCGATCGAGTATGGCAAGCACTTGTTTACCAAATTCCTGCTGTGCATTCACGAGAGCCTGGTCACGATAAGTAAGAAGTGAGCTTCGATTTTTTTTAAGAGCTTCCTTTTCAGATTCTGGCACTCTGTCGGATTGGAGGGCAAGTTGTATGAGATGTTCCTGTTCCAGTGGATCCAGATTTACAAAATTTTCAGCTCTTTTTTGATCTACATAGCCTACTTTTGTTCCAACGCCCATGTTCCATAACCGCTGGAACCATCCCCCAAGGGCTGTACAGCCCTCTTTTAACTTTTCACCCGTAGCATCAGTGGCAGCTAATGACTGCTCTGCAACGCCATACCAAAATGGTTTTGAATTTTTGATGATTGGTGCAAGCGTACGAAGGACTGGAGGCAGGACATTTTGTGCAACAAGTGCTGTAAGGCAGTAATTGGACCAGCTCCCTCCGTACAAATACCCTGCCACTGCCAAAGCATTTGATGCGATAGGAGCAACATAGGACGTTGTAGACATAAGGCTATTGGTCCAGGAATTTTCTTTGGTAAGCTTTTCGCTTGCTCCAGATTCAAGCTGTGACATGGCTCCTGCAAGAAGACCGGCAACTGGATTTGGAGCCTCTTGAAGTTCTGTTAGATGGGAAGTTAAAAATTCGTGGTTGCCAAGTGCGGCATTATGCATTGCCTCCAAATTTCGTACCGCAAACTGGATGGTTGGATTTATCGTAGTTCTTATTGTTTCGGATACTGATTTCACTGCATTACTGCTAGCGGCGTACAGTGCAATTGTTCCTATGGTGCTTTCTTGTAATACTCGAATAGCAGATATAGCAGCCTCAGCATCATTTTTTTGCTGAATAAGTTCGGCAAATTCTTTCCCCAAGCGTGCCATATGCATAAAACTCTCTTTTACATCACCTTGAAGAGGTTGTGAGTGAGTTGTAGCAGCATGTACTGTGTTCGTGAGTATCTTTTTTGCACCCTCTCCAACAGAGCGAACAGCAGATCCTGCTTTTTGAGCACCCCAGCGTAACGTATCGGCGGCGGCATTTTCTGTTGCGGCTTTATAGTAATATCCACCGGCACGTTCATACTTATCTACATCTACTGCCCAACTCGCAAGCCATCTGAAGGGCTTATAGGCAACTTTTGCAGTTGTAGCGCCAATCACAAATGGGGCTGAGACAATAGTTTGTACTAAACTTCCGCCCTCTTCTACAGCGTGTGCAACGTGATCAGTGAGGGTAAGGACACCAGGCTGCCTACCTTCTTCCAGATATTCTTGAAAAGCTTTCCAGTATTGAGGCGTGCCAAATGAAAGTCCCGATGCATCGCTAAATTTTGCATAGACGTCAGGATTTGCTGGGATAAAGCTGGGGGCGTCAAGCACGCCTGGAAGTACTTTTGCGTCTATCACATTTAAAGCAAAGCCCTCTTTTGCCTGATCGAGTGCGGGCTGAAGCAGCTTTAGTTCTTTCTCTATTTCTGGAAGCCGAGCTTTTAAAGCGATTTGCTCATGTACACTCAAAATAGATCCTAGAAAAGAATTTGAGGCATCAAGTGACTTTTGTGCAGTCTGAAGGATAAGCCCTTGAATGCCCAAAAGCCCCTCTCCAATAATGGCAGGACCCATGGCGAGCAGTTTTTCTATTTCAGCAACTGGAACACCAAGTTTTAGCAGTGTTGTATTAAAGAGCGCAATGCCCCATTGTGTAGAAAGTAATATCTCAAGGCCTCTTGCAGTGATTTGAAAGCCCTCTCCAATACCAAATCCCTTGATTTCGGCAGCGCAGGCTTTCCCTATAGCTCGCGATACAATCCAGCCAGCAAGGCCTGGAAGGTTTGTTACCTGCTTTAGAGCATCTCCTACAGCGGCACCTGTTTTTTTAAGGGCGCTTTTATCGCTAATAATATGAGGGCCTACTTGCTGCATAACTGCGGCTACATCAATCGGCTTGGCTGCATCTATTGTTAGTTTTGAGAACTCTTTAGGCTCTGGTAGCTCTTCTACTGTAACTTGTGCTTCTCCCGTCATGAGCAGGCTCTTTTCATGTTCCAAAGTTTCTATGAGCTTTACAAGACGCGAGATTTCGGGGCTATTTTGGTTCGATTTAGAGCCTTTTAGTACGTTTAGATGCTTTTGATTTGTTTTTATAAGTGTATCAAGCTCCGAAAGGCCTGCTGCAAAAACACAGGAGCCCCCTTGAAGCTGGCTCCACTCTACAAACTTTTCTTCCTTTGTAAGGTGCTTTGCAAACATGTTAGAGACGATCTGAGCACTATATTGATCAAAAGGGATCTTTACCTTTTCCCACTGCGCACTATCTTTTTTGCTTTTCACTTTTTCAGCAAGCATATCATAGAGAGATTGCTGCGCGTCTTCTCCTAGAGCTAGACACATTGCAGGGGTAATATTGTGTCTCAGTTCTTTTGTAGCTTGAGGAAGCGTATTAAACAGGCGAGCGATCTGATATTCTAGAAGATTGCGTTCAACGGTAGGAAGAGCTTCCCATTGAGCTGCAGTTTTTATTTTGCGATAGCTTTTTTTATTTAAGAGGGCTCCTTCTTCAAATGTAAGGTTTTGTGCATTCTCGCGTACAATTTGAAAAATCTGTATTTTTTTTAACCCGTCGAGCGCTTGAAAAGCATGAGGTGTCAGCCTGCCCTTTTCTTCATCTTTTAAAAGGTCGAACATGCCTACAAGCTCTTTTAGATGCGCTGTTTGCGTATCTGTAAGTACAGCTCCCGTTAAGTTTGCAGAAAGAACGCTTGCATAGAGCTTTTTTTGCTCATCACTCAAGTTGCACTCTTTAGAAATAGAAACTAAAAAGAACAGATCGGCTTTTTCTTGTCTAGAAAGGGCATTAAAATTTCTCCAGAGTTCTTCCTTAGTATTCAAATGTTCGAGTGCTTCTGCAGGGGTGATCTGTTCCAGATCTTGGAGATCATTATCGATATTGCACTCTTCATCAAAGTAGTGAGCTAAATCTAATGTCCAGCCGGTGAGTATATCTGCAAGATCAGAAGTGGTTGCACTGATGCCATAGCCTTTTCCTTGAATGACTGTCCAGGATTTGTCCCGCAACGCTTCAAATGCCTTTTCAGATGTTTCGGCAAGCTGTGCGCCGCCTTTTAGTAAAATGGGTCCAGCTATGCGAATAGCATCGGCAGCAGAAGAGAGGTAGGCTTTTGCACCTCCTGTTGCTTTCCGAGAGATAAATCGGTCTGTTTCCTTGATCACTCGGTCTGCTTCAAGCGCGCCATCTATCGCCATCTCGGCGAGATCTCCTGCTATTGGAATAAGTCCAATGGCTTTTTTAAAAATATAGCCCGCTCCTTTTGAAATGGCAGCATTTTGGTCTTTTTTTGCATCACTAACTTGATCAGCTCTTCTTGTTGTGGTTTCAACAAGGTTTTTAAATGCAGTTGATGTATGTTCAAGAACATTTCGTTGGTGAGCCTGATTAAGCGTCCATTTTATACTGCGGCTGGCAAATGTTCCTATGCTTCCTACGGCAACAAATCCTCCAGCAACAACGCGAGAAGCTGCTGATAAAGGTTTTGCAGCAAGCGAAAGAGCGCGAGGTGTTTGTGCGGCTAAGTAAAGAGGTAAAGCAATGATTTTTACGGCGCCTGCGCCGCCTTTTCGAAGCGCCCTCCCTGCTAAACTGCCCTCTATTTTCTTAACATCGGGTTGCCGTTCTCCTTTAGGAGGTAGGGCATTGAATCCTTCGTTGATCATACGAGACCTTTATTTTCGCTTTCCTTCATGTAATACTCCTTAAATTAAAAAGTTGTCAATTTATAACTCTGTTAAAAATATAAGTAGCTGATAATCAGCATCATAAAAAATCAAATATAATAATTCTTTTAAAAAAACTGTTTTTTTGATATTTCTAAGATTAGAGAGTTAACAATATAAAGGAGTGTCAGCATGAGAGACGTAAGCATGAACC
This sequence comes from Verrucomicrobiota bacterium, assembly GCA_018239765.1. Lineage (GTDB taxonomy): Bacteria > Chlamydiota > Chlamydiia > Chlamydiales > FEN-1388 > SZAS-7. Next base: position 31,909 of record JAFEGT010000028.1, on the reverse strand, counting down.
CAACAACAGGTCGTATTTTAGAGGCCTATGATGCAAAAGCAACAGGTAACCAAAAAGCAGGTATTGCCGCATATGGTGGAAAATTAGGCGGTGTCGCGAAGTTTTTTGGCTTTGCTGTTGATGTAAAGATTGGTGATAAAACAGTTACAGTTAACAAAAAATCACTTGAAAAGTACATTTCAAGACATGGTGTTGACTTTCATTATAATAAGCAGACAGCGCAGCAATTAGGCGACATGATTAAAAAAGTAGCACCTAATTGGGAACGCGATACTGTAATTAAGCAACTTGCTAGAACAGAAGATCTTACTAGCAAAGATGGTGGTCCTCATGGAGAAATGCAGCTTAAGTCAGCAGATGTGAGCAAGTTTCTTTCAGCTCTTAATGAGTATGGTATTGCAATTCCTGCAGGTATGAAAGAGGAGCTTGAAGGCTTGAAGGGAGATTTTGTAAAAATTAAAAAAGAATTCGTTGATCAACTTCGCGATAGTGCAAAGAAGATCATGAGTGACGAAAATATTGGCCAATCAAAATGGGCAACTGATGCTCAAAAGGCACATGCTGCTAGAACATCTGAGATGCCTAAGCCACCAGAGCCTCTCACTTCCAAAAACTTTCAGGTAAGATTTAAAGGCTTGCATATTGACCCTAATGCAGGAACTCCTGAGAAGGTAAAGGCATTTTTTGATCATAAGGATAGTAGCGGGTTTATTGCTTTTGCAAAAACCGACAAAAAATCTGCTAATACACTTGTAGCAGCACTGATTGGCAAAGTAGAGCCTAAAAAAGGCACTCACAGCATGGCGGCCGATTGGTATGCTAAGTTGACAGAAGGTCAAAAAGAAGATTGGAATGCTATTATGCAGCTTGCTGGTAGAGCTGGTAAGCAATAGTAGTTAACGGACGAAGATCCAGTGGCCGCCGATTGGTTCGTGCGGCCGCTCTCTTTTTAGGCGGGCGTTTGCCGCTTCGATGCGACGTTCCAAAACCTCTTCAAGCGCTCGGCGCTTCTGCTGGATAAACTCAAAGGTCTCTTTGGTATAAAGCGACGAATCATTCAAAATCTCTTCAAGCTGATGTGGGCCAATGCCTAAGCTTGCAAAAAGGTCAGCATTGTCTCTTTCCATCTTCTCTATCTGCTCGCGAAGCTCCCGCAGCTTATTTTCGACAATATCTTTATGATCCATAAAATTTGCCATAGTGAGAGGCTACCTCGCGCCAGATGGCATTGGCACGCTCTAGCCTTCTTTCCTTCTTATCAGAATGGCCACTTAAATGCTCCATATCAATTTTAGGGCTAAACCAGAGGTGGGCAGGACTGTAGCTTGTCTTTCGCACTTCGCCAATCTCCTTAAGCACCTGGTCTGGTGGAGGCAAGAGCGCATAGGTAGCAAGGGCAAGGCTATGGATATGGGTTGGGCATTTGGCTTTTTGCGATAGCAGGTAAAACATCTCTACTGACTGAGGGTCAAAAGGAGCTACCTGGATTTGGCCCTGTTCATCAACACGGTCGCGCCCACCGCTCGGAGCGATGTAGATACATCTACCTCCAAGGTTTAGCTGCTCTTCAAGTGCTTTTAAGGCCTTTTGGTTATGGGTAAGCTTCTCTGCCTTCTTTTCAGGAGGTGTGTCTATGTGTCTTTTGGAGTAGATACAGATAAGGTTGCGTCCAAGGCTTAAAGGTACGGCAAGCGGATCTGTTGTCACGCGGTGTCCCGCCACAAAAATCATCTTCTCAGCAAGCTCAGGATACTCCTTTTCAAGAAGTAGGCTTATTACCTGCGGGTCAATTTCAGTCTGGTGGTTGGCAAGCAGTATAACGTTCTCATTTTTAGAAAGAGCTTCGTTAATAGCCTGCAAGCTGCCAGAGACTGTTGAGCGGTCAAAATCTATAAGGGGCCGTATAAAATCAAGGCCAAGCTTATAGTAGTCTACAGGCGTACGTACTGCTTCGTGATAGGGTAGAAACTGGTATGGAGAGGCTAGCTGCTTTTTCACAGCGTCGATAAAAATGGCAAAAGCCTCAAGCGGAAGTGCTCTTGGCTTGATTGCTTCAGCATAGCTTGCGCAAAACTCAGCAAAACCCTCGGGCAAATTTTTGAGGTCCATCACACCTCAATAAGCTTCTGGTTTATGGTCGACACAAAGTGGTAGTCGTTCAGGTGGAGAACATCGCTCACATCAAATTCTAGACGTGCATTAAGTGACTCTGCAAGCTCCTGGAAGAACTCTTTATCGCCTTGCGACAGATATTTTTCAAGCTGGGGATGCACAACAAGTTTTAGGGCAAACTGCTGCTGGCAGTTTATCACTTTTTTCAGGTCGCGTTCAATTTCGATAGAAACGCTCTCATGGCTCTTTATGCGGCCAGAGCCGTTGCAGTATGGGCAAGCAGAAAACATTGTTTGCGCGAGCGACCCACGGCTTCTTTGGCGGGTCATTTCAACAAGGCCAAATTCGCTCATGCCAAGGATAGTGCATTTAGCAGAATCTTCTTTCATGCAGTCCTTAAGATGCTCAAGCACACGGCGCTGGTTTTTGCGAGAACGCATATCGATAAAGTCGCAGATAATAAGGCCGCCAATGTTGCGTAGGCGTAGCTGACGGGCAATTTCTTGCGCCGCTTCAAGGTTAATGCGAACAAGCGTCTCTTCTACATCTTCTGATTTAAAGTTTGAGCTTCTACCCGAGTTTACGTCGATGGTGTGCATAGCTTCGGTCTGATCAAAAAAGAGGTAGCCGCCACTTGCAAGCCAGATTTTACGGCGCAAGCTCTTTTCGATCTCCTTTTCTACGCTAAAGCGCTCAAACATTGGCACTTTATCGCGATAGTATTCGATACGTAAAGGATGCTCTGTTTCATAAGGAGCAAAAAGACGTTTGCAGGTTTGATAGACGTTGTAGTCATCTACAAGCAGGCGATCGAGCTTTTTGTCTACACAGGTAAGCACAGCGCGCTTGATAAGGTCAGATTCTTCATAGAGAAGCTGCGAGCCTGAAGCTTGCTTAAAGCCTTCCATAATAGTCTGCCAGGTGTGCATAAGCTCTTGAGCTTCGGCGATAAGCATTTCTGTCGTGGCGTTTTGGCTAGCTGTACGGCAGATAAGACCCATATCCTGCGGCATCTCAAAGGAGCGGATGATTTTTTTGAGCCTGTCGCGATAGGCGCGATCTTCAATTTTTCTCGACACACCGCGGTGAGGGGAGTTTGGCAAAAGTACTAAATAGCGGCCTGGTAGCGACACCTTAGATGTAAGGCGCGCACCTTTTGTGCCGATAGGTTCCTTTACAACCTGCACGATAACAGATTGATCAGCTTTTAACACCTGATCAATTTTCTGGTTTTGTGCCTTTTCTGATTCGGCAGCAGTGCTGTTGGTGTCGAAGTCCATATCAAACATCTCTTCGAACTTCTTTGTGTTCTCGATGATGTCGGAGATGTGAATAAATCCATTTTCGCCTTCACTAATATCGATAAAGGCAGATTGGATATTGTGCAGAATGTTGGTTACATGACCTTTGTAGATGTTGCCGGTGATCTGGCGCTCTTTTTTTCGCTCTACAGTAAGGTCTTGAAGTTCGCCGTTTTTTAACAAGGCCAGGCGCATTTCCTTGGATTCAATATTTAAAAGTATTTCTTGCATCGGTTTCTCAGAGTTTAGGATAATGTTAGCAAAAATTGGCAATCCCAGCTATTATTTTTCCATGCAATTTTCTGGTTTACGTACATTTGGCGGCTCACTCATTGTGGCCGGCACCTCAATAGGCGCCGGTATGCTCGCACTTCCTGTTGTAACAGGTCCATCGGGCTTTGTTCCCTCAATCGCAGTTCTTCTTGTTTGCTGGGCATTTATGACGGCAACAGGCCTTATATTTGCAGAGCTATCACTCTGGCTAAAGAGCGATGCCAATATCCTCAGCATGTCAAAGCGCACGCTTGGAAAGGGCGGTCTTTTAGCTACCTGGATACTCTACCTCTTTTTATTCTACAGCCTTACCGTAGCCTATATGGTGGGCGGGGCAAACCTTCTTGTAGAGCTTTTTGGAAGTGGCACTTCCGATGTTTTGAGAATTATGATTTTTTCAATCATCGCGCTTTCAATAGTGATGCTGGGTAAAAGGGTGATTGACCCCATAAATAGAATTTTGATGGTAGGGCTTTTTGTTGCCTACGGCGGCTTTGTTATTATCGGTCTTCCTGTTGTCAATACCGAGCAGCTGCAGTTTGCCGACTGGCGCCTAGCCTCACTTGCCTTGCCCGTTACATTTACATCATTTGGTTTTCAAGGAACTGTGCCGACGCTTGCTTCATGGATGCATTATGATAAAAAGCGGCTGCGTCGAGCCATAATCATCGGCACCACAATTACGCTTGCCATCTACATAGTGTGGCAATGGCTCTTTTTGGGTATTGTGCCGCGAGAGGGTGCTAATGGCCTACTTGAAACACTCGAGCAGGGGCGCGACGCTGTCTATCCGCTTCAGTACTTTACCAACAGTCCTCTTATATGGGGTCTTGGACGTGCCTTTGCCTTCTTTGCTCTTACAACCTCGTTTTTAGGTGTAGGAATAGGCCTTGTAGACTTTTTAGCCGATGGGTTACAAAAGCCAAAAGGTCCAGCAGTCTTCTTGGCTGCATTTGCACTACCTCTTATTGTGGCTATGCTGTTTCCGCATATCTTTTTGCAGGCGCTAGGTGTGGCTGGAGGTTTTGGTTGTGCGGCGCTTCTTGGCGTTTTGCCCATTGTGATGGCCCTTAAGGCCAATATTACCCTTTTTTCGCGCAAAGTCTATTTTTTTCTTCTTGCCTTTGTGCTGTGCGAAATAATTATTGAAATGTATAACATAGCTATCAATGTATGAAAGACACTCTAAAGATTTTTGTTGAACGCATTCGCGATGGTGAACCAGAAGAGATCCAAGAGGAGCTTTTGCCCCTTTTTATGGATATTCATGAAGAGGAGATGCGTTTTGAGGATAAGGTAGCCCTAGAGGGCACGGCCTACGTGACGGATGATTGGCTCATCCTGCGTATGCATATCCAGACCAAAGTGCAGCTTACCTGTTCGGTTTGCAATAATAAATTTGAATTTGAAATTGATATTCAAGACTTCATGCATGAAGAGCCGCTTGAGAACATCCGCGATAAGGTGTTTGATATTCTGCCAGTAGTGCGCGAACATCTGCTGTTGGCGGTGCCATTTTATCCCCAGTGCGGCATTACAACATGCCTTCACCGCAAAGAAATAGAGCCCTATCTTAAAAAAGATCATCCATCAAATAGTCCGTTCAAGGATTTATAGGGTTTATAGAGATGGAGATTCGTGCCCGTGTGAGTGCCCGTGCCCGTGCCCGACTTTGAAAAACATTTCATATAAAACGCCCTTTCAGGGCTTTATCGGAAAGATTTAAATATGCGGGCACTCACGCGGGCACGCACACGGGCATGAAAAGTGTTTGCAATTTACGACGATAACCGTTATCATTTCCTCACAATTTGTTAAGGAGTACTTTGTCATGGCAGTACCACGTAATCGCCACTCGAATGCACGTAAAAATTCAAAACGTGCTCACCACGCTAAAAAACCAAAGAGTCTTTCTCTTTGCTCAAACTGCGGAAGCGCAAAAGCCCCACACGTTATTTGTGGCTCATGCGGTTTCTATGCAGGACGAGCTGTGCTGACCGAAAAGGCTGCATAAGTTTGCAAGCGATTGGCATTGATCTTATGGGAGCAGAACTGCTCCCAAGTTCTATTGTCAAGGCAGTTCAAACTCTACCAAACGAGTTTTTTTCCAATCACTCAATCGTGCTTTTTGGCACCGAAAACGAAAAAATCCCAAATAGCCCCCACATTACCTTTGTAAGCTGTCCTGACGTTGTTGGGATGGACGAAAACCCACTACAGACTATCCGCGAAAAAAAGCCCTCATCGCTTCTTATAGGCATTAGCGCCTTAAAAGAGGGGAAGATCGCTGCCTTTATTTCCTGCGCAAATACCGGTGCACTTGTATCACTTGCGAGAAGCGAGCTTGAGGCCATTTCTAATACTGTTTCCAAGCCCGCTCTTGCCTGCACAATACCCACAAAGACGGGCGATGTGCTGATGCTTGATGTGGGAGCCAATGTTGAGGTAACAGCTGAAATGCTTGTGCAGTTTGCCAAGCTTGGTGCTGAATATTGGCAGTCGCTATACGGCGCAAAACCGCGCGTTGCCCTCCTTAATGTAGGTGTAGAGCCTATAAAGGGCACTCAAGAGCTAAAGGCAGCAGTAAAAGAGCTTCCAAGCGAGCTGTATACCTTCGTTGGCAATAAAGAGCCCTACGATGTTTTTACAAACCAGGCGGATGTATTTGTAACAGATGGTTTCAGCGGAAATCTGTTTATAAAGACCTCTGAGGCTGTTTTACGCTCAAGAGGTATTGCGTATGAGGAATCATATGCAATATTGCTCGGATTAAAGCAGCATGTCATCAAATGCCACGGCGCCTCATCCGAGCGCGCAATCCAAAAAGCTATTCTTTCGAGCCTCTAGTTTTGCAAAAGGCTCTTTCTTATATAAAAAGTCGTACGGCCATGTAGGCAAGTGGGGCACAGGAAGCGGCAAAAGTAGCTGTAGGTGCGTATTTGTGTACTGTTTCAACTGTTTTTTCGTTGTAGCCCTGTAAGACAAGATCAAAACGGCCACCTGTAAGGGCGGTTTTATTGTGGATCCAGCAGGCAGCGCCATATCCGACACCGGCAAGGGTAAAGGCGCCAAGCGCAACTGCGGTGGTTTTGAGGGCGCTTGCGGCAAGGTCCTTGCCCTGTGAGGCGCCTGATTTTATCATTTCCCATGCATAGGGGGCTAGCATCTTGCCTGCCACAAAGGAGGCAACCCCACCTGCAAGTCCACCAGCAGCTCCACGAACTAAAGATTCACCTAAACTCATCTACACCTCATATGTATTAAAATAATAATTATATCATATGGGTGGATTTATGTCAAACGGAATGGGGGGGACGGAGTGGGGGGCCCGTTTTTTGGTCGTAAAATCATTGTTTTTTTCAGCGTGCTTTCAATTTTTCACAACCTCTCTGTAGCCACAAATTAAAACAAAAAATTGATATAATGATATAATGATAATAGTGGGAGGAGGGGGTTTTATGGCAAAGAGTTTGCCCCAAAGAAGAGACATATCTCCTAAGCTTGATGCTGCAGATTTGGAATTCCAAAAGGTAGCAAAAGAAAAGGCTCGTGTTATGGCTGAGGATGGGCGGTTTATGCATGGAAAGATGCTTTCTCAAAACCTGCTTCAGGAACGCTATGAAAATGAGCTTAAGCAAGAGTTTGCAAGTTTTCGCAAACAGCTTAAAAATGGGGCGTCCAAAATTGTGGAGACTCTTCGTGCGCTTTCAGTGAAAAATCCGTTGCTTTTTGCGGATGATGTTATGTCGGCTTTTCGCGGTCTCTCTAAGCTTTCTCTAGATCAGGCCTTTACTGAAAAAATCTCGCAGGGAATCTCATTGCAAGAGCTTGCCAATGTAAGCGACGAAACAATAGACAAGCTTTACCAGGGAGCTAAAAGCCTCTATGAAAATGCAAGTTACGAGGATGCTGGCGATGCGTTTTTATTTTTATCTAACCTGAACCCCAAAAAGTATGTCTTTTGGCTTGGCCTTGCAAATGCAAGATACTTTCTGAAGCGCTATGACGAAGCGGTTAAGGCCTATACCAATGCCTGTGATACAAATCCTAGCGATCTAACTTGCGTGCGACTTGCTAGCCGCTCTTGGGCAATGCTTGGCGAAACCGGCAAAGCTCTTGATGTACTTGACAGGGCGCTTTTGGTAAGTAGACAAAATCAAGAATTTAGCAACTGGAAGCCTATTCTTGAAGAAGAGCGAGCAATGCTTTTAGCAATGCGGCATCGTTAAAAGTAAAGGAGAGTCCAATGGCAATAGGGCGAGATCCATTACAAATGGCACCACAGTTTCAGCAGATCGAGCAACGAGTTGATGGCTCTTCTACAGTCTCGTTGACTGCCCTTCCTGCTGGCTTAGGAGAAACAAGTGGAGTGAATATAGCGCAAGAGCCAACGGCCGCTGCTGCAGTACTTTTAGCTATTCCTGAGGAGCTTCGTGCTCTCATCCCGGGCGATAAGGTTGCTCAAGTGGCTAAAGAGATTTTGAATTTTACTCAAAGCACTGCTCCTACACACGAAATTCCATTTTCGGACCATTCGGTAGTAGAACTTAGGCGCGGAGAAAACAGCGGAGAGCTTGGACGAGGCGCATTTGCTGCGGTACATGCATGCCAAGTGGTTGTCTCTTTGCCATTGGCGGAAGTTGCCCATACTCTGGAATTTGCACAAAAGGTTCCAACAAGTGAACAAAAAAGTCAGGAGAGTATTGCTAACGAGGTTGAAGTCTACCAAGGTCTTCAGCAGGCTGGCAAGCCGCTTAGTTGCGTTGTTACTGCCCATGTGGTGAACGAAAAGGGGCTTTTACTCGAGCATATGGCAAAAACCTTGGCTACTCGTTTCAACGAAGATCCGCCGCCAAGTGGGGAAGAAGCCAAACAGATGCTTATTCAGCTTTTTCAAGGAATAGCTGAAATGCACACCGCAGGCTATGTCCACGGGGATATAACGTTTGACAATGTAATGCTTACCAAAGAAGGCGCCGTAAAAGTGGGTGATATGGGATGTGCTCAAAAAGCAGGTGAGGTCAATCAACGCCCTATTAACTACGCCGTTGCTTCTCCCAATCAATGGAGGGGGCTCGTCCATAATGTTAAAGTTGAAAGAGCTCCATCAGATGACCTGTTTTCTCTTGGCGTGCTGCTTCATCAAGTTTTGGAGGGAGGCCGGCCTGGATTTATAGATGCCACTACAATTTATAATTTAGATTCTTTTATTGAGAAGCGAAATGCACTATTGCAAGGACTTTCTCAAGAGCAACGTGAGAAAATATTTAGCGGGGAAGAAATTGAAAGGGGTAGCGAGCTTGCAACAATAGCTGAAGACTATCAGAAAATTGTTGAATCAATAAATAAGTTTTTTGAATATAAGCTTGCTGGTGTAGCTGCATTTTTACATGCTAATCCCGAGACCACGTTGGGAAGACTAGTCAAAGATTTGATGCAAAATGCCGTGACGTTAGAGGAGGCTATAGAAATTCTTGATAAAATGTCTCCGGGAGAATTTAAAGAGCTTCAAAAACCACCTGGTCCTTTAGAAGTAGGGATTGGATATAACGAAACTGTCCTTGTTGCTTCACATGGAGCCATCGCAAATACCAGTCGTGAGGGTAAGTCTGATGAGCAGTTCTTAAAAGAGGCCCTTTTGAAAGGAGCTGATGAGCTGCAGGCAGCAATTCGTGAATTACAGTTAGCCGGGGTAGATGTGGCACATTGGAAAGATGGGGCCTTATTGAGGATCTTGCAAAATGCTAAAGATCTCGATCAAATGCTCCTTGTTTTTGATGCGATTGTTCGCGAGCTTACACCTGAGTCGGAAAAAAAGGCGACGAAAATTGTGGAAGAAGCACTTGCTTTGCAAGCTTCAACTGAAGTGGCTAAGGCAAGTTCTGTAGCGTTATCTGAAGCAGAAGGAATAGCTCAGATCAATGAGGCAAGTAAAGTAGTGGTGGGATGTTTAGAAAATGCACTGGGGCAGATTCAGCGTGGTTATCGTTCGCCCAAGGGAAATCCTTTAACCCTTGTCAACTTTCAGAGGTTTGCTCAGGCGGTAAGCAACAGTCACGTTGACGCGACAACACACGTAGAGGCGTGGGGCAGGTTGGCTGAGGCCTACATGAATATTGCGGAGAATGCTTTTGATGGTGAACAAGATCTTCGAGCTTCATTTAGGAACGAGATACAGGATAGGCTCAAAAGTGGGCAGTGCTCGTATGAGTGGTTTACTTTGTTTACCGATCGACTCTCGTTTCTTATGACAGAGCCTAGACAAAGGGACTCCATAGGAAGCCACGTGTCATATAGAGGCGATCTTGCTAAAAGGGTATACAATGGTAAGCCTGCGTGGCATACTCATGATGGATATCTTAATGCGTGTGAAGAAGTTAGAGGTAGTTTTGTAGCAACCCACTTTTCTCCACTTACTCGCAGTAGATCCGATTATCCCGACATGTTGCTTCTTGCTTACCCGTTTGAACTTAATGCTAGGCAAATAGTAGCGACAGCGCCCCGTTTTCATGATAACCATCTATGGCCTCTTGGTTTTACTATCGATCCCGTAAATGCAGATGGTAATAATTGGTTGCCTGCTAACTTTATGTTTCATGATGACGGTCATTATCGAATAGGGAAACAGGCAGTGGAGCAGCTTGATGTGGTGTGGAAAACAAGTTCCGAAAATCCTTCAGGCAATCCAGAAAGCTTGATGAAGGAAGGAAAAGATTTGTATGATAGTACGTTGGTTGGAATGGAGAAAGTTGTGCAGGGAGCAATCGCTGATCCAGATAGATGTGAGATGTACGAATTTTTTTGTTTTTTCGTTACACACGAAAGTATAGACCAGTTGTCCGATCGACTGCTGCATCTAACACAAACTTCTGTTAACGGAAAAAATGCTAATGTCCCTCCTCCCATAACAACAGGTTACGGACAAGGTTGTTATTCCCTTGCTGAGAAAACCGCTGCACTAGTCTCCGAATTCCGAGATGAGACCTATTTCTTCCCGCTTTTACCAGCTAGAATGCAAGAGTTGGTGCGATCTGACGCAAATAAATTTAGAGAGGAGTGCATAAAGTATACTGATGATTTTGTCACTGAGCTTGTAAACAATAACCCAGAACTTGTTGAGAAGATAAAAAATTGGAGAGAAAGGGTAAATGGAACCTATTCTCGTTGCCGCAACATAATTAACGAACCGTTTTACGATCGTAGTGCCTAAAATTAGCGTCGAAATGATACGGATACGGGGTCAGGCCTGACACTATGACACTTGCTGTTTAATTAGAAATCAACTACTGTCATTTTTCGAATTTTAGGGGTAAAGGATGGCAAGGCGGCAACGAAGTTCTATTCCTGGTGCAACGTATCACGTAATGCTAAGAGGAAACAATGGACAAAATATTTTTAGGTCTGATCAAGAGCGTTGCACATTCTGTCTTCTATTGCAACAAGGTATCGAGCGATACGGACATCGTATTCTTGCATTTTGTTTCATGAGTAATCATGTGCATTTGGCAATTCAACTAGACCAAGTGTCGTTGTCAAAAATTATTCAGAACCTTGCTTTTCGCTATACTCGGTTTTATAACTGGCGACATAATACTATTGGACATCTTTTTCAGGGACGATTCAAATCACTGCTAGTTGATAGTGATAGATATCTTCGGGAATTAGTGCGCTATATTCATCTTAATCCGGTTCGTGCAAAAATGGTTGACAGTCCAGCAGCATATCGCTGGAGCAGCCATCGAGCCTATCTTATGATGAGTGAGTATTCTTGGTTATCACAAAATGAAGTTTTAGTGGGTTTTGGGACATCTAAGTCTGAAGCTATAGACGCATTAAACGCTTATGTACTGGCTGGTATTGGGCTTGAAGAGGAAGCCTATTTCGAAACTGGTATTTCAGAGGGCATACTTGGGGAAGAGCAATTTATAAAAACAATCAACGTGCGCTGTGAAAAAGAATGTCTAGAAAAGCCAAGTATTGATCTTGCAACCCTTGTTTCATTCATTAGTAAAAAATATGAAGTAGATTTACACATCTTACCAAAGCTTGGAATGGACAGAAAAAGCACCCACATTCGTGCTGTTACCGCTTTATTGGCAAGAGAGTCGCGTGGAGTAACTTTAGAAGAGTTGGCAGTATACTTTGGCAGAGAGGCAAGTGGAATTAGTAAGGCTGCTGCTCGCTTGGAGTCACGTATGCAAAGATCAGAAGATCTTGAGCTTGAAGTGAAAAATCTATTGAGTGAATTCAGCTGTTGAGCCTGCTTGGGTCAAGTGTCATAGTGTCAGGCCTGACCCCAATACCAATATGACCCCAATAACCTCAGGCCTGACCCCAATAATCACGCAAAAGATCGGCGATTTCTTTAAAGCCAAGCCCCTCAGCGAGGTGTAGAGCCGTATCGCCTTCGTCTGTCGCTTTATGAACGTTTGGCTTTTTGCTAAGAATAAGCCTCACGAGGTTGATATTGCCACTACTTGCTGCTGCATGCAAAGGAGTAAAGCCGCTAGCATGGGCTAAATTAACATCGGCATTCTGTTCGATCAGGAACTGGGCTAGTTGTTCATGCCCCATGGCAATGGCAAGCAGAAGCGCTGTTGTGCCGGATTTATTGGGAAGGTTTACAAGGTCTGGATTGTGCGTAACAAGTAGCCTTACAACCTCTTCATGCCCATGTTGTGTTGCAAGCCCAAGGGCATTGTGGCCATCTTCACGAAAGAGAGTGGCATTGGCATTATGCATAAGAAGACACTCTACAGCATCCTCGTAACCATTTTGACAAGCCATCATGAGGGCAGTATCTCCACTTTTTGCAGCGGTGTCTATGTCGGCAACAGCACTAACAAGTAGCTTTACAACTTCACTATGTCCGCTCTCGGCAGCAAAGATAAGCGGGGTAACACCATCAGTATCTGGTATATTTACATCTGCATTTTTTGTCAGTAAGTGGCTCACAACGTCTACACGGCCGTGTTCAGCAGCTAAAGAAAGTGCTGTTGCCCCAAGATTTGTTATTTGATTTATTGCTGCACCGTGACTTAAAAGAGCTTGAACTGTCTGGAGATCGCCTCGCTCGGCAGCACGAATCAACCAAGTATTGCCCCACGAGTCACTAAGAGCCGCTTTTTCCACCGTAACTTCATGGGTTGTAAAGATCCCTTCTTTTATTTTAGCATTTTTTTCTGTTGTAAAGACTTCACATGTTACTACCATGACACTGTCATTACGGTACTTTGTAAAAATATCCTCCACGAGCTCTCTAATATCCTGTTTATGATGCGTTGGCGGAAAGTTTACATCCACTAAATACCATCTCTTATAGAGAGGCGAATAGCCAACATTTGTACGGTGATTCTTGCATGAGAGCGTGATGGCAATAGGAAACATTGCCTCTTCAACTACGTTGCGTATATGACTAAAATATACAACAAGCTCGTCCCTTGTAAAGACATCTGAAAAAGCGTCCACCTTACAGATCTCACCCTCTTTCTTTACCAAATCAAGGGGCGCCAGCTCTTTTGCCACCACACTATTATCTTGGACACCTACTCGATTAACTAAAAAGCCACGATTTTCATCGGAATACCCTTTCTGGTAGAGTGCCACGCCGTCGCAAAAGGCAAGTATTTGCGTGCGCTCTTGCCGCTCTTCATCTGACAGCAACTTGACATTCTTTGTAAAGAGGGAGCTGTTAAGAGCGCGCAATTTTATCGCTCGTCTATCAAAGGTTTGCATATCATCAGCTAAAATCGCCTGCATGCCCATCGCGGCATACCCATTGCATATTTCATCTACCCTATAACCAAGCTCTTGCATGGGAGTTACAATCCAGCGTTGCGTTTGATCTTCGTCTATTCGTTCCTTTAAAAATGCAATGATCTCAGGGTTTTTGGCGAGTTTCCCATTTTTATTGGGAATATAAAGATCCGCTCCATAGGTCGTTAGTAGCAAAACTGTCGATTCAAGGTCCTGATCGCCGATCGCAAGATGAAGAGGCGCTTTGCCTTGAACATTAAGTACATTCAGATCGCAGCCTAAATCGCACAAAAAACAGAGAAGCTTCGATCGAAGAGCTGGATCCGTAATCGTAAATACTAAGTGAAGCAATGTATTGCCATCAGCATCTTGCAGGTGTGTAAATTCCCTACCACCCTGACGCACTCGGTCTAATACATCATGTTTTTCACCCTTAATAGCCTGGGTGATAAACGCAAAACTACCCTCTAGAGTCTTTTTCTCTGGCAGCCCAAAGTCCTCATAAGAGTAAGATCTACTCTCACCTAAACCAACTACACTCATAAAAACCTATTTATATTGCATTAATTCTAACATTAATACAATTTTTATAATAGTCGTATGGACCAATTAGTATTTCGCTGCTATGGTTTTTAGTTTATGATGGGGCATGCTTAGTGAAGAATAGTATAGAGTTACAGGTTCCTGATTTATGGTGTCCCGCACTAGAGGACGCCAACTTTCCTATTTTTGTCCCTACTGGTCTTCCTGGTGATTTGAAGATGCGTAAGGCTATTATTAGGCCAGAAGATGCTGCGCGAGACAATCCAAGATGCTCATTAAAAGTATTATTAGAAAACGCTAATGGAAAAACTCTTTCCATAAAGCAATTTAACTATGACTGGGCTCCAGCTGCCTACGACTGCCCCTCCCTTTGGAAAAATCATGTAGAGTTTGCAGAAGTGGACACCCCTTGCCCTATGGTAAAGGGGCCAGGTAAAGGGGCCAGGGTCTGTGATTCACTCGATTCTTTGAGGGGTGGTTTGGGTGGCAGAGTAGAGCGTCGTAGTTTTTTATAGACTTAAGAAATAAAGCGAGTGAATCGCCGGCCCCGGCTCCTTTTACCGGCTTTTATTCTTGTGTCCATGACAGCCTCATAGGGGCGGGTTTATGTCAAATTCGATTGTCACCTTGGCAAAGGGCTTGGGGATCTCCATTTTGTCCCAGGTATTGAGCTTCCAAGAAGAGGATGCCGTCCAGTTCATCCAGATTCGCTCTCCATTTTCGATAAAGAAAAGGCCTGGCTTTATCTTGTGACGAGGGCCTCTCGGGCCATCTGGCGTGATGATGATGGTTTTACCCTCATCATGCGCGCGCTGCATAGCGTTTAAAGCAGCGTGGCGCTTATTGTGGGCAACATAGATAGCTTCAGTGTTTCGGTAGGTCTCTATTAATGCACCAAGAAGTTTGCCATCACGGCTATTACTTACAACAACTGCGCAAGGCACTTTAGAGATGCGCCGCAATAACGGCACAAGCAAAAGCTTGTCGTGCCATGCGGCAAGAATCTGCTGAGGGCCAAGGCGATCACTTCCAATAATCGTAATGCGCAAAGTGCGTAAGAGAAGCGATAGCACTATACGGCCAGTGTAGCCTACAAGGATCTTCTTAAAAAAGTTCACAGATCTCCTTAGCTGCATGCTGAATTGCTGCATGGTCGAGTCGGGTTTTGAGCGACTGGCAGCCCTCTTGGCACTCGTTGTAGCGGCTTGATTCATACTCTTCAAGGCAGTTTGCGATATCCTGACACGTTACCGGCGGTTTTATCCGCTCAAAAAAGAGCTCATATCCTGCAAGAATGTTTACAATAGAAAAGAAGGCCATTTTATCTACCTTCATCACATAGCGCGCCATCAGGTAGTTTAGCCATGAGAGCTCATAGGTGACAACAGTAGGCACTTTGTGGAGGGCAAGCTCAAGAGTAACAGTGCCAGACTTTGCTATTGCTAAGTGGCACTTTTTCATAAGCTCATAGCGTGCATTAAAGGGCACCTTTATCACATGTTGGGGTAGATCACAGGAGGCCACAACTGCAATTTGTGTTGTGGGGTGGCTCTCACAGTAGATCTTTGCCGCTTCAAGCTGCTTGGGAAGGTTTCGGCCAATTTCTGCAGGGCGCGAACCTGGAAAAATGGCAAGAACTGGCCTGTCAGGGTCAAGCACAAGGCTTTGGCTGTTGTCTTTTGCAATAAGCTCTACAATCGGGTGGCCCACAAAAACCGTTTTAAGCGAGGTGTGGGCAAAATAGTCTGGCTCAAAGTCAAAAAGGGTGAGTAGGAGGTCAAAATGCTTTGCCATCTCATCTGCGCGCTCTTTTTTCCAAGCCCAGACGGTAGGTGCTACAAACTGGACGATTTTGCCTCTATAGCCCTTTTTACGAAGCTGTTTTGCAAGCTTTATGCCAAAGCTTGGCTGGTCGATGATAATCACCATATCGGGATTTTTTTTCATGATCATGCCAGCTAGCTGAAAAAAGCAGCGGGCAAGACGTGGAAGTGCCTTCAAAACATCACTTAAGCCCATCACCTGAAATTTTTCCATAGGGATAACAACGTTAATCAGCCCTTTAGAACTTGGGCCGCCAACGCCCCAAAAGCGTGCTGTAGGTAATTTTTTTCGGAGTTCTACAAGCAGCATAGCGCTGTAGAGGTCGGCACTTGTTTCTCCAGCAAAAATACAGATGTTCATGCACGCCTCAGAAAAAGAAGGTTACGGCTATAGGGGATAAGGCCAAAGAGCGGGCCAATAAAATTTACCCAATCTTCTGTGATAAAAAAATAGATGCCGCTTGAAATAGCGCCAAAGAGGCTTATCCACCAGAATGATTCTGTAAGTTGGCCTGATTGGTTATGTTCTACTTTGTTTTGCTCTATCTGCCACCACTGCACCCAAAAGCGCATGCCAAAAGCGATGATGCCAATCATGCCAAAGAGGTGAATACCTGTCGGCAGCACAGCATCCGGTATGTGAAAGGCAAAATAGGTCATGACAGAAAAGGCAGTAAAAAGAAGCATGAGGATTACATGCATCACTGTGCCGCGATGAAGGTTAAGATTTCTCCATGAGAGTATGCAGTTTAGTGATTGGGCAAGGCTCATAGCAAAATGGAGGTGAATCAGAGAATGCAATAAAAGTAATGTGTTGCCAGCTAGAGAAAGGTGCCAAAAAAGCTTTGGAGTAATGCTAGAGCCCGCTTTTTCTGCTGCTCGCCACTGCACCAAAAAGCGCATGCCAAAGAGGAGTTGTGCAACCAGCCCTATCATAGTTCGCGTTCAATTTCGTATGAAAGCTTGCGCTTTCGCATCCAGGCAACAGCAAAAAGGTCAACAAGGCTTGAGCCTCTATTGAAAAGGTTATATTTGCTTTTACCGCGCTTACGCTCTCGATGATGCACAGCCACCTCTTGGGTGCTAAAACCTTCAATTTGAAAGAGTGCAGGTAAAAAGCGATGCATGCCATTAAAGAGCGGCACCTTATCAAAACAGCTTCTACGGTATATTTTGAGCGAGCAGCCAGTATCTTGGACGCGGTCGTTCAACACGCGGCTTCTCACGCGGTTTGCAATTTTGCCAATAAGTCTTTTATGCCAGGGATCGCGTCGTTTTTTACGAATGCCTGTCACAAGGTCATACTTTGCTGAATGTTCTATTAAGAGGGGAATGTCTCTTGGGTCATTTTGGCCGTCTCCATCAAGAGAGAGCACCCATGTGCCTTGGCTTGCGCGGATACCGGCAGCAAGGGCAGATGTTTGGCCATAATTCTTTTTGAGGGAGATGCAGCGGATGTAGGGCTTTGCATCGACAAGCTTTTGTAAAATCTCTTGGCTAGAGTCTGTAGAGCCATCGTCAACAAAAATAAGCTCCCACGCATGAGGGTATGCGTGCATTACCCACTCGACTTCTTCTACGAGGGGAATGAGGTTATCTGCTTCGTTATAAACAGGTATTACGATGGAGTACAAAAGTTCCAAGAGAAACCTCTATTGGTGATGTGCTTTTTTCCAGCCCAGATAGAGCTCTTGAAGGTCTGGGTTTAGCTGGCTTCTAATATTCAAAAAGTTTAATGCGAGCCTAAAGTCATGCTGGGAAGAGAATCGCGCATGAAAGCGAGGCCTTCCAGAAAGTGGTGTAAGTCTATACTGCGCTGTGAGGATGTTATGTGTGATTGCCACAATCTTTTTAGGGAAGTGGGCAAATGAGGATGTTGTGATGCCTCGTAGAAGCGAATTTGTAAGATGCATAATGTCGCCAAAGTTAAGCGCCATCTGGCGATCTTCAGAAAGTGCAATAAGCTCTTGCTCGAGTATTGGAAAGACAAGGGCTGCAAGGAGTTCTGCTCTATCGAGGGTTTTACCACTTTCTTGCTGCATTTTGTCGATGATATCGAGATAGCCAAAGGCAATCTCTTTTGAGGGGCCACAGAAAAAGTGATGAAAGCAGGGGAACAGTATCTCTAAAAAGCAGCTTTGGGACATCAGCGTAAAAAAGTTTGCTGCATATCCCGATTCGAGCATTTTAAATACTTCTTCAAGGACTCGTGCAGGGGCACTTTTTAAGATTTCTTCTTGGCAGGAATGAAGCGCCCGTTCGCATTTCTGTTCCACTTCAAAGCCAAAGCGCGCCCGAAACTTTAAGAGGCGTATCATACGCACAGGGTCTTGCTTAAAGCGTGCTGATGGGTCACCTATTGAGCGAAGGAGCCTGTGGTGGATATCATCGTAGCCGCCAACATAGTCAAGAACGGTGTGCGTGGTAGGATCATAAAAGAGGGCATTAATAGTAAAGTCGCGTCTTAGCACATCTTCTTCGGGCGTGCCCCAGCGGTTATCGCTTAAAATGAGGCTGCTTGAGCTTGCATCGCCTGCTCGAAAGGTAGAAACTTCTAGGACTTTATTGCCCATGCGAACGTGCGCGAGGCGAAAGCGCTGGCCGATAAGTAGGCAGCGTCTGCCAAAAAGTTCTCGAATCTGCTCTGGCCGGGCCGATGTTGAGATATCAAAATCTTTTGGCTGTTTCTGGAGCAAGAGATCGCGCACTCCGCCGCCAACGAGGTAGGCGGTATGGCCCGCAGATTTAAGGCGAAAGATTACCTCAAGTGCGTCCTTGTCTACATCGCCGCTTTTGATGCGATGATCCGTTTCTGTATAAATTTTTGGTCCCATTTACGCAAACCATCTTAGCGTGAAAACTCTTATACTGCAATAGAGCTAAATTTTGAATTTTTAACTGGTAAAGAAAAAAATTATGTGACAAAACGATGATTTGAGAGGGGAATAATGAAGAAGCAGTATGTCGCTCTTGGCTTTTACCAAGATCACTCTACAGCATGCGCGGTTATTTCAAAGCTAAAAAAGCAGCATTTTTATGCTTTTGCTACCATTCGCTGCACTCAGGATGGCAAGATTGAGGTAAAGCGGCAATTTCCCTATCTTCTTGATTATAAGACGATTGAAACCTATAAATCACGTGTTCTTGTAGGCGAAACGCTCGTTATCGTTAGGGTGAATCAGTGCAATGTTCGCGATGTGCTACCAATTCTTCGTCAGGTAGAAAGCGGCCATCCCGTTACCTTTTTGCTGCGGCCGCAGCTTTTTGAAGAGGGCGATGAGGATATTCAAACAGAGCCGCTCACCCAGGAACTTATTAAGGAAGATGCCATTCAGCTTGCAGAGAAGTATCGACACGTAAGCAGTCGGGGGCAAAATCATAAAACCCTTATAAAAAACTTTGAAACAAGCAACAAGCGGCTGCAGCTTCTACGACGCGATATTGCCGATGCCGAATTTATTGAACAGACCATGCCATCATCAGCCGAGTGGCTGCTTGATAATATGTATGTACTTGAAGGCAGCATCGAGGATGTGAAGTTAAATTTGCCTAAATCGTACTATAAAGTACTTCCTGTGCTTTCTGATGGCTATCCACGCATCTATAAGCTGGCTGTTGAGCTTGTAAAAATCAGTGCCGGCAAATTAACCCGCGAAACTATTATTCATTTTCTTGAAAGCTATCAAACAAACTATTCACTTACAAGCGGTGAGCTTTGGGCCTTTCCTCTCATGCTTCGCTTTCGGCTTATTGAATGGATTGAATATTTAGCCATTCGCGTTGACAATAGAATGCGAGAGGGGGAACTTGCTGCTTTTTGGGGCAACCGCCTTATACTTGCTGCACGTCATGAACCCGATCGGCTCCATGCCTTTTTTCAAGATCTTACCGATGAAAAAATTCCCTTTTCAGGCCATTTTGTGCAGGAGCTGCTCGACCATCTGTTTGATGAAGAGGCAATACTGCCTCTTGTTCGCCAGTGGGCAGAAGAACTCTATGGTATACCCCTTGCCGACCTTTTACACGATGCGCATATCGATGAAACAAGCGAACAGGTGGTTTTTTCTAACTGCATCAAAAGCTTAATTACCCTTTCACAGCTATCGTGGCTTGAGATTTTTGAAGTAACAAGCCTTGTCCATGCAACGTTGAAGGAAGATCCTGATGGCATCTATAGCCAGATGGACTTTAAAACACGAAATTCCTATCGGGACGTGATCGAAAAGATGGCAAGGCGTATAGAGCGCCCAGAAGTTGATGTTGCAAAGCTTGCCATAGCTCTTGCAAAGGGATCGAGCGAGCCCTATACAAGACATGTTGGCTACTACCTTGTAGATAAGGGTAGGTCTCTTCTCGAAGAGAAAATAGGCTATAGTCCAACCTGGGTGCAAACTCTTCGCAGGGCAATGGAACGCCATGCAACAGCTCTCTACCTCGGATCGATAGTTTTACTCACAGCAGCACTACTCTATCTTGCCTATCCAAACTTGCCCTCAGTATGGTTTTTGCTGCTTCTTCTGTTGCCACTATCAGAAATTAGTGTGCAGGTTGTTAATTTTTTAGTAACGCTTGTTATTCCCACGCGACTTCGTCCTCAGATGTCATTTGAGAAGGGTATTCCCGATTCATGTAAAACACTTATTGTTATACCGACTCTACTCAACTCTGAAGATTCTATTAAGAATGAACTAGACAGACTTGAAATTCGCTACCTCGCCAACGTTGATCCCGCTCTTCGCTTTGCTATCTTTAGCGACTTTATAGATGCCCCTGAAGAGGTAATGCCAGAAGATAAAGCTCTTTTAGATTATGCTATAAACGGCATACAAGCGCTTGAAAAGAAGTATGGCTCAGGAAAATTTTTTCTGTTCCATAGAAAGCGCCTCTGGTCACCTTGCGAAAAATGCTGGATGGGGGCCGAGCGTAAGCGTGGTAAGCTCGATGAGCTCAATCGTTACCTGCTTGGAAGTAGTGACTCCATCCTCTATGCAGGTAATGAGGATGCGCTGCAAGGAATGACCTATGTCATTACGCTTGATGCTGACACACAGCTACCTAAGGATCAAGCACGAGCTATGATTGAGGTGCTTGCACATCCGCTGAATCACCCATATATAAATGATGCAAAAAATGGCCTTATACGTGGCTATACGCTGATTCAGCCAAGGGTCATCACAGATTTTGTGCACTCTAAAGCTTCTTGGTTTTCCCAGATTTTCTCTGACCCTGCCTACATCGACCCCTACACAAAGGCTATATCCAATGTCTATCAAGACCTTTTTAAGGAAGGTACCTATCATGGCAAGGGGATCTATCATATAAAAACATTTCAGGATATACTGTCGAATCGATTTCCTGATAATCACATTTTAAGTCACGATCTTATAGAAGGTGTCTTTGTTGGTGTAGGCTTTGCAAGCAATATATGCCTCTTTGATATATTCCCAAAAGACTTTTTAACGGCAGAAAAGCGTCAGCATCGCTGGATACGGGGCGACTGGCAGATTATAGACTGGCTCTTACCAAAAGTACCTTTACAGAATGGTCAAAAAGTTCATAATCCGCTATCGCTTATCAACCGCTGGAAAATTTTAGATAATCTTCGTAGAGCGATGATGCCAGTTGGACTCATTTTGCTTTTGATTTATGCCTGGACGGTGCCAACACTTGCAGCAAGCTGCACGGCTCTTGCCCTTTTTGTCCTCCTCCTTCCCTTCATTCAGCTCTGCATTTCAAAACTCTTTACCTATTCATTCTCAGCGATAAAATCGTCGCTCATTGATATGAAGGTGCTGATACTTCGCTCGATAATCACTATCTCTCTTATGCCGTTTCAGGCTTATAATGCTGTTGATGCGGCCATCAGGGTGGCATATAGAAGAATTATATCGCGCACACATCTTCTGCAATGGACGGCATGTGAAGAAAAGGGCTCGCATCACACAGATCAACATAAGCGCTTTTTATGGCAGCTGGGTCTTGTGCCTCTTATCACTATTGGTGTGCTTGCAATACTTTCAATCGTTGATCTACATGGCGTGCCCTATGCACTTCCCATCTGTATTCTCTGGTTGCTTGCACCGTTTATAGTCTCTGTTATCGATAAGCCGCGCGATCGCTATGCAGAAGATGTCCTTACACAAGAAGATATTGCACATCTTCATAAAGTAGCCGAAAAAACCTGGCACTATTTTGACAAACTTGTGGGCCCTGAAACACACTGGATGCCGCCTGATAACTACCAAACAGCGCTTAATGTAGAAGTGGCAGCTCGTACATCTCCAACAAATACAGGGTTTTGGCTTTTATCCTTGTTAAGTGCTTATGATTTTGGATTTATAAGCTGCGACACTCTTATCGATAAAGCAGCTCTTACGTTGCAGGAACTCGATAAGCTGGAGCGATATCAGGGCCATTTTCTTAACTGGTACAATATCCAGACGCTCGATCCGCTCTATCCTCGCTATGTCTCAACAGTAGATAGCGGAAATTTGCTTGCGAGCTTGTGGCTTTTGAGACAGGGCCTTCTTGATATGATTCAAGAGCCTATTGTCTCTCAGGATGAAAATGTACGGGCCCGTTACTACAGCTGGCAGAGCGCATATCCCGATCTTACATGGACACCATCATTAGAAGAGCTTGCAAGAGGTGAGTTTCCCAAAGGCGTAGATTCAGAGCCCTTTGCAACAGCTCAATGGCTTGCAGGAGAGAAGCTTGGGCTGGTATCGCAAATTATAGATACGATAGATCGCTACACAAATGAGATGGACATGAAGTTTCTCTACAGTAGCGACCGAAAGCTCTTTTCTATCGGCTACAACGTGGATGATAGAAGGCTCGACAGTTCATTTTATGATCTTTTGGCAAGTGAAGCACGAATTGCAAGCCTTGTTGCTATTGCCAAAGAAGATGTGCCTCTTGAGCATTGGTGGGCGCTCGGACGTCTCTACAGCATTGTCGATGGAAGAAAGGTGCTTCTGTCGTGGGGCGGAACGATGTTTGAATATCTGATGCCGCTTATCTTTAACAAACATTACAAAGATTCCCTTTTAGGTGAGGCGTGCACAGCAGCTGTTGCCTGCCAAATAGGCTATGGGCGAAAACGCGGCATTCCATGGGGTATTTCTGAGTCGGCCTTTAGTGCGATTGATGCCCATAAGATCTATCAGTATAAAAGCTTTGGCGTGCCAGGTCTTGGCCTTAAGCGCGGGCTTGAAAAAGATCTTGTTATTAGTCCCTATTCATCAGCGTTGTCACTTGCTGTAGATCCAAAAGCTGCCATGAGTAACCTTTTTGCCCTCACTTCAATGATGGGCGAATTTGGCTATTTCGAATCGATAGATTATACAAGGCAACGTTCTCCAGAAGGGGAGCGCGGCATTATCGCCTACACCTACATGGCGCACCATCAGGGAATGATCTTAACTTCCATCAACAATGCACTCCATAAAGATGTGTTGATAGAACGCTTTCATAAAGATCCGAGAATTTCTGGCCTCAATTCCCTTTTATATGAGCGTATTCCATCATCGACGCCGGTGAAGATTCAGGGAGTTCGCAACGAGCCTGTACATAGACGACTTCAGCCATTTTCTGTAAGTCCAATTATGGGGGTTGTCAATACTCCAGAAAGTGTAACGCCTAAAGTGATGCTTCTTTCTAACGAAAATTACTCGCTCATGATTACCAACTCTGGAGGCGGTTATGGAAGATGGGGCGATATTGATGTCTATAGATGGAGAGCCGATACGACTTGCGACTCGTGGGGGAGCTTCTGCTATATCAAAAACTGCACAAAGCACAGTATCTGGTCCGCAGGCTATCAGCCTACAAAAAATCTTGGTAAAAGCTACTCGGTAAATTTTAAAACCGATAAGGCGGAGATCAAGCGTAGAGATGGTGATATAGAGACGATTTTGGAAATCGTTGTAAGCCCAGAAGATAATGCCGAAGTGCGGATGATGACGCTTATCAACCATTCTGATGAGATGCAGGAAATTGAGCTTACAAGCTATCTTGAGCTTGTTTTAGCTCCACACCTTGCAGATAGGGCTCATCCTGCTTTTAACAAGCTTTTTATTGAGACAGAGGCCTTGCCTGACTCTCGAGCTTTGGTGGCATTTAGACGCATGCGTTCGACAGAAGATAGGCCCATATTTGCCGTTCACGTGGTTGCAGCGCCAGTGGATTCTATTGAATATGAGACAGACAGAAGTCGTTTTATAGGGCGAGGCAACACGCTTGTATCGCCTGAAGCCATGCAAAAGCCGCTTTCTAATAGTGTTGGAACGGTCTTAGATCCTATATTTTCGATACGATGTAAGGTTAAAATTGAAGCTGGTAAGCGTGCTGTTATTTCTTATGTAACAGCTGTTACCGATGCAAAAGATAAAGCCCTTGCTCTTATTGAAAAGTATAAAGATATCGGAGCATCGCTTCGCGCTATAGAGCTTGCCTGGACCTATGCAGAGCTAGAACTACGCTACTTACGTATCCAGCAAGAAGAGGTGCAGCTTTTTCAGAAGCTTGCAAGCCGCCTTATCTATCCACAGCAGCAGCTAAGAACCATTAGCGATCGCATGAGAAAAAATAAATTAAGTCAGTCTGGGCTTTGGCCACAGGGCATTTCAGGTGATTGGCCGATTGTTGTGGTGACTGTAGGTGATGCCTATGATGTTGATGTTGTTCGCCAGCTTCTCATAGCCCACTCATTTTTAACTCAACGAGGCCTAAAATTTGATCTTGTGATTTTGAATGAAGAGGAAATGGGGTACTTTCAGCCGCTTCATGAGCAGCTGCAGAGTCTAATTTTGGCCTATTCCTTCCGTAATCAGCCAGATCAACCAGGCGGCGTGTTTTTACGAAATGCAGCCCTTATTCCTGCTGAAGAGTTTAATCTTATTTTAGCTGTAGCAAGTGCAGTCTTTATTGCTTCTCGCGGATCGCTCCGTCAGCAGCTTGTGTCGCCAAAGGCGCGCTGGACATTGCCAAGAAAGCTTGTTGCTAAAAAGGATGTTACAGATGAGCCGACGCAAGAGCTTCCGTTTATGGAGCTACCCTATTTTAATGGCTTTGGGGGCTACTCTGAGGATGGTAAAAGCTACGTAATCTATTTAGGGCCTGACACCAATACGCCAGCTCCTTGGATTAATGTGCTGGCAAACCCGCAGTTTGGCACGCTTGTAACGGAATCGGGTATAGGCTGTACGTGGTTTGGCAATAGTCAGACAAATCGCCTGACTCCATGGAGTAACGATCCTGTCCTTAACCCCATTTCCGATGTGATCTACCTTCGCGATGAGGAGCTTGGAATTTTCTGGACTCCAACGGCATCTCCCATACGCGAAAAAGATGCCTATCGAGTATCTCACAGCCAAGGCTATAGCCGATTTGAACATAATAGCCATGGCATCGAACAGGAATTGATAGTCTTTGTACCGATTGGGGAAAATATTTCTATCCGTACCCTTAAGCTTACAAACCGAAGCTCTCGAAAACGAAAAATAAGCGCTACAAGCTATTCAGAGCTTGTTCTTGGTGGCGATAGAGAAGAGACCCAAATGCATCTTATTACCGAATGGGATAGAGAGCATCAGATGCTTCTGGCCTTCAATAATTATAGTTCTGATTTTGGTAAAGGTGTTGTCTATAGCTACTCTACTCTGCCGGTAACATCCTATACAGGTGATAGAGCAGAGTTTATTGGCCGCAATTCAAGCCTTGCAAATCCCGCTGCGCTAAGTCGTAAATCACTTTCTGGTCATACTGGAGCGGCACTTGATCCCTGTGTAGGGTTGCAGGTGCAGCTAGAGATTGATCCTGGACAAACTGTGGAAGTTACTTTTGTACTTGGCTACGCAGAAAGTAGGGCCGATGCGGTTAAAAAATCGACAGATGGGCTCTATAGCGAAACAGTAGCGTGGTGGGATAAAACTCTAGAGACAGTTACGATCGATGGTCCCGACAAGGCCACCAACTTTTTGTTCAACAGATGGCTTGTCTATCAAAGTTTAGCGTGTCGATTTTGGGGTAGAACTGGCTTTTATCAGTCGAGCGGAGCTTATGGCTTTCGTGATCAGCTTCAAGATACCATGGCGATTGTCTATTCGCAGCCTCAAATTGCCCGAGAGTATATTCTTAAAGCAGCATCTCGTCAGTATGTAGAGGGTGATGTACAGCACTGGTGGCATCCACAGACAGGTGCGGGCGTGCGAACGCGCTGTTCTGACGACCTCTTATGGCTGCCTTTTGTTGTTGCTCACTATGTGCGCATCACTCAAGATCGCTCGATCTTAGATGAACAGGTGCCATTTCTACAGGGCGAGCTGTTAAAAGAGGGGCAAGATGAGCTCTTTCAGGTGCCTACAATGTCGGAAGAAGCTGCAACATTGTTAGAGCATTGCAGAAGAGCGATTACAAAGGGCATTACCGCAGGGCCTCACGGCTTGCCGCTTATTGGCTCTTGCGACTGGAACGATGGCATGAACCGCGTTGGCATACATGGTAAGGGCGAAAGTGTCTGGCTTGCTTGGTTTATCATTCATGTAGTGAAGGACTTTGCCGAACTTACTGGCACAGATGCAACCCAAGAGGCAGATCGCATTGCAGAGATTGTAGAAGAGAACGGCTGGGATGGGAGTTGGTATCGCCGTGCCTATTTTGATGATGGGACTCCTATTGGCTCAAAGAAAAGTAAAGAAGCTTCTATTGACTCTTTAGCGCAATCGTGGGCAGTAATCTCACGTCATGGGGACCAAAAACGAGCTGTTAAGGCACTTGAAAGTGCGTATGAGCATCTTGTAACAGATAATATTGTACTTTTACTTACACCACCTTTTGATAAAACCCCTCACGATCCAGGCTACATCAAGGGTTATCCTCCAGGTGTACGAGAAAATGGTGGTCAGTATACACATGGCTCATCGTGGCTTGCTATGGCCTATGCGCGTCTGGGTAATGGCAACAGAGCTCGAGACCTTCTTCATATCATGTCACCCACATCGCACACAACAAATCCAGAAGAGTGTGCTCGCTATCGTGTAGAGCCTTATGTGATTGCAGCTGACATCTACTCGCTTGCAAATCAGGTAGGTCGCGGTGGTTGGACTTGGTATACTGGCTCTAGCGCCTGGATCTGGCGCATCTGGCTCGAAGAAATTTTAGGCTTCACACTACGTGGAGCAAACTTGAGTATGAATTGTGCCCTTCCAGATGACTGGAAAGGCGCATCAGTTCACTATCGTTTTAAATCAACTCTTTACATCATTACAATCAACAACCCTCGAGGTAGGGCAGAAGTTGCCCTTGTGGATGATGGAAAGGAACATAACATCCAAATTAATTAGAGGAATTATGAACCCTGTAGATCAACTTAAAAGCCTTAATACTGTCGTCGAGCAGTATGTGCAAAAGACAAATGACACAAAACTAGATCACGTCTGGTTGCGCTGTGTCAATCATCAGTTTGAGCTTGTTCCAAAGACTCTCTGGAACAGAATTAAGCTGCTTTTTACATCAGCAGAGACAAAGCAGGCCGAGTACAACATTGTCGGCAATATTGCTGAGATACGGAATCTCTTTGGGCAGGCACCTAAGGAGGCAAACTTTGAGACGCTCGAGAATCGTCTTAACAGCTTAATTGATCATGTGATGTCGAAAGATGAATTGAAGAATCTGCCTAAATTTGAATTTGCAGCAACCTACACAAAGGAAGTGGCGGCAGATACTGCTAAGAAAGCTCAGGAGGCTCAAATAAAAGCTCAGCAGCAAGCGCAAGCTGAACAGCAGGCGCGCGCGCGACAGCAAGAAGAAGCTAAGCAAAAAGCCCAACAGCAAGCGGAAGAAGCAAAACAGGCCCAGCTTCGTCAAGCAGAAGAGGCTCGTAAAAAGGAGCTCGAAGCAGAACAGGCGCAGATTCGCCAAGCTGAAGAGGCTCAAAGAAAGGCGCTCGAAGCAGAACAGGCGCGTAAGCAGCAAGAAATCAACACAAAAAATGCCCCTCTTATGCCGCTTCTCAATCAAAAGCTTTACAAAGAATTGGGTGTAGAACTTGATACAACCAAAGATTTAGTTGCAGAGCTGCCCAAACTCCTCGCCGTTGACGAACAGCTTGAGAAGCTTAGGAGCAAACCTACTTGGCGTGGATTCAGCAGCGAGCCTACCCAGTATGGCAAAGAGGGAACGCCTCAAGCTATCTTTTTGGAATCGCTTCGTACTGCTCTCAAAACTAGGGTTGCGGAGCTTCAGGTTACGCAAACTGAAGATCAGATGACTAAGTTAAACGAACTGCTTACGAGAATCAACACTGTGCTAAAAGCGCGTAATTCTGATGATAAAGCCGCAAAGCGCGAAGAGGCCATTTGGATTTGCAAGCGTTTTATACTTTCGATGGCGGAAATAGTGAAAGAGAGAGAATCAACCCTGTCGGTTAATACAACAGTTATTCCAGAGTTTAAAACAGAGGTGATGCAGTTTGACAAGGGATCGGACGAATATATGCAAAAACACCTTAGAATAATGCGCCTTGCAGTAGAGGAGGCGTTAACTGGGTATAATGATGATTCAAAATTTCCTGAGAAAAATCTTATGGATGGTTTTATGGCTTTTGTAAATGAATATCTACCCAAGCCTCAGTAGGTATTGAGAGCCTCTAGTTTTGCAAGAGGCTCTTGATTTTAAGGCCCAAGTGAGGTACATTTGCACTAATACTTATTCAAAGATATACCCATGAATTCGCATAATTTGGTTCCTAAACTCTTTGGCACAGATGGCATTCGTGGCCGTGCCAATTCCTTTCCTATGACAGTTGAAATGGCGCTTGCTTTAGGGCGCGCTGTGGGAAAGATTTTTCGTACACATCCTGGAAAACATCGAGTCGTTATCGGTAAGGACACTCGTCTCTCTTGCTACATGTATGAAAATGCGCTGATTGCAGGTCTCTGCTCTATGGGTGTAGATACATTGATGCTGGGACCTCTTCCAACACCAGCTGTTGCCTTTATCACAAGGGCCTATCGAGCTGATGCCGGCGTTGTTATTTCCGCTTCACACAACCCCTTTTACGATAATGGCATTAAGTTTTTTTCTGCTGAGGGCTTTAAGCTGCCAGACTCATGGGAAAAGCAGATGGAAGAGCTTGTGGCACTTGGTCCTCAAGGTTTTGAAAATGACCTTCCACGCGATCAGGAAATTGGCAAAAATGCCCGCATAAACGATGCTGACGGTCGTTATATCGAGTTTGTAAAGGCTACATTTCCGCGCAAGCTTACGCTCAGAAACCTGAAGATTGCCCTCGACTGTGCAAATGGTGCAGGCTATAAGGTGGCGCCTCTTGTCTTTCGCGAGCTTGATGCAGAGGTCTTTATCAGCGCAAATAACCCCAACGGCTTAAACATTAACGATGGCTGCGGTGCGCTCCATCCAGAGCTTGTACAGAAGTCTGTTATCGACCATAGAGCCGATGTGGGTATAGCCCTTGATGGCGATGCCGACCGCGTGATTATGGTGGATGAAAATGCCCAGATCGTCGACGGCGATGCCATTTTGGCAATATGTGCTCGAGACCTTATTGCAAAGGGCGAACTTCGCAATAACAAAGTTGTAGCAACAGTGATGAGTAACTTGGGCTTTATCGATGGCATGCAGCAGCATGGCATTGAAGTAATCAAAAGTGCTGTGGGAGACCGCTACGTCATTCAAGAGATGCTGAAACACGATGCAGCGCTTGGCGGCGAGCCAAGTGGCCATATCATCTTCCTCGATCACAACACCACAGGTGATGGCCTTGTATCTGCACTTCAGGTGCTTCGCATTATGATTGAAACAGGAAGTCGCCTTTCTGAGCTTGCTGCAGGCTTTAAGCGCTATCCACAGATCTGCCTCAACGTGCGCGTGTCATCAAAACCGCCTTTTGAGCGCATCGATGGCTTAAAAGAAGCGATAGAAGATGTAGAAAATCAGCTTGGGGCAAGCGGACGCGTGCTTGTACGCTACAGTGGTACAGAAAATATCTGCCGCGTGATGGTAGAAGGCCCACGAAGAAATCTCATTCAGCAGTTTGCGCAGACAATAGCATCTTATGTGAAAAAACAGGTAGGGGTCTAATATGTGTGGAATTTATGCCTATTTAGGCCCACGTAACGGAATTAAAATTGCACTCGATGGCTTAAAGCGTATCGAATATAGAGGATATGACTCAGCTGGTATTGGCGCGGTTATTGATGGCAAAATCGAATGCTACAAAGATGTAGGTAAAATAACGGCTCTTGAGCATGCTATTGGCAGCCTTTCCTCAAATAACGTTATTGCCCACACCCGCTGGGCAACACATGGTAAGGTGACAAAAGAAAATGCACACCCACACCTGGATGAAAATCAGTCTGTAGCTGTTGTGTTAAATGGTATTATCGAAAATTTTCAGCCTCTTAAAGAAAAGCTCGCTTCTGAAGGTATAAAATTTAAGTCGGAAACTGATGCAGAGGTGCTTCCACACCTTATTGCAAAGCTATATGAAGGTGATCTTTTAAAGGCAGTGCGTGAAGCGTTAGTGCTTATACATGGCTCATACGCCATTGGCTGCATCCATAAGGATCATCCTGAAGAGCTTATAGTAGCGGCAAATGGCTGCCCACTTGTGATTGGGGTAGGCGTAGGGGAGACTTTTGTAGCATCTGATAGCAACGCCCTTATTCACCACACTCGCGAAGTGATTTTTTTATCTGATGGCGAGCTTGCAAAGATTACGCCAGAAGGTGTTGAGATCTATGATGCCACCATGGCACAGATTTCAAAGAAGACAGAACAGCTTTTACATAGCGTTGAAGAGGTATCAAAAGGCGCCTATGAGCACTTCACACTAAAAGAGATATTTGAGCAACCTCAGACAGTACGCAACGCAATGCTCTCTCGCTTTTTTGAAGAGTATGGCACTGTAGCGCTTGATGGCCTTAACCTAAACGTGAATGATCTCTTGGAGATGCAGCGCGTTTTGATTGTTGCTTGCGGAACATCGTGGCACGCAGGCTACGTTACAAGCTATATGCTTGAGGATTTAGCTCGCATCCCTACACAGGTAGAAGTTTCCTCTGAATTTCGCTACAAAAACCCAATTGTTCCTGAAGGCACATTTGTGATTGCTATTAGCCAGTCAGGTGAGACGGCCGATACCATCGCAGCTGTTCGCGAAATTAAGGCAAAAGGGGCAAAAGTGCTTGCAATTTGCAACGTACAGGGCTCTACACTTGCGCGTGAAGCTGATGGCTGCCTCTTTTTACGAGCTGGTGCTGAAATTGGCGTCTGCTCGACTAAAGCCTTTACAAGTCAGCTTGTGGTTTTATCGCTCTTTTCGCTACTTATGGCTCGCATGCGCCACATGAGTAAGCTTGAAGGCCAGCAGTACCTACATGCCCTTCAAAAGCTGCCTGAACAGATCCAGTCAGTCTTGGAAGCGGCCCCGCTTATCGAAAAAATAGCCAAGAAGTACAGTAAATACAGCGACTTTTTCTTTTTAGGCCGCCGCTATATGTTCCCTACAGCGCTAGAAGGAGCACTTAAGCTTAAGGAAATTGCCTATGTGAATGCAAATGGCTATCCTGCGGGCGAGATGAAGCATGGCCCAATTGCCCTTATCAACGAAACCTGCCCAACAGTGGCACTCTGTGCTGACAAAGTAACCTACGACAAGCTTATAAGCAACCTTATGGAAGCCAAGGCACGTCATGGCAAGATTATTGCCATTGTGCATGAGGGGGCTAAGGGTATTGAAGAGGTGGCAGACGATGTAATCTACGTACCCGACACCTACGACGAATTTGCACCAATTATCACCACTGTAGCGACTCAGCTCTTTGCCTACTATATGGCTAAAGACCGCGGCGCCGACATCGACAAACCCCGTAACCTTGCCAAATCGGTTACTGTAGAGTAAAAATTAGCAAGGCCTGTAAGGCCGACATATCATAGCCTAGGTCGGAGCGCAAGCGGAGGCCTAGGGAATGGGCATAAGTAAGATGTGAGTCCTGTAGGGACGACATAAATATTGAATATGCCGCCCCTGTAGGGCTCAATTTTTTACCTCTCTTTTTCCTAGGCCTCCGCTTCGCT
>JAFEGT010000027.1 GCA_018239765.1 Verrucomicrobiota bacterium | reverse complement strand
GATTTTGCCGCTTTTCATAAGGGAGGCTGCCATGTTGTCACATATCAGAGTGTAGGGAATGCCGTTTTGCTCAAGCTCCCACGCCGTAAGGCGGCCACCTTGTAAAAGGGGGCGTGTTTCACATGCATAGACGTGTATGTTTTTACCCTGATCATGTGCGGTTTTAAGTACGCCAAAGGCCGTGCCAATACCAGCTGTAGCAAGTGCGCCTGTGTTGCAGTAGGTAAGAATCACTTCGCCGTCTTGAATAAGCTCGGCGCCATTTTCGCCCATCTTCTGGCACATCGCGACATCTTCAAGAAAGATTGCCTTTGCCTCTTCTACAAGCGCTTCAGGACTCTGTTGCAGGGATACAAGCACGCGATCGATACATGCAGCAAGGTTTACAGCGGTAGGTCTTGCAGCACGTAAAAGTTCTGCCTTTTCTTTAAGTTCTGTAGTCGACGCTCCTGATTCAGCATGCTGGGCAAGAGCAAGGGCTGCTGAAACCCCTATGAGCGGTGCGCCTCTCACTTTTAGAGCCTTGATGATCTCAACCATATGTTCTGGAGATTGTACCTCTACCCATTCTACTGTGCCTGGCAAAAGCTGCTGATCGAGTATAGAAAGCTTGCCATCGTTATAGCGTATTGAGGGTGACTCAAGAGCAGAAAAAAGCGGGCTTGTAACGAAAAGCAGGGCAAAAATAAAATGGCGCATAGTGGTCTCATAGGTTGTTTATGTGGCCAGCCATTCTATGGATTGTCGAAAATTTAGTCTAACTTATTAAGCTGCTCCTGAATCCATGCGCTTGTTGGGTTATTGGCTTGATGATCGGCAGCAGGTGGCGCCTTCGTGCCATTTTTAATAAGTGCCGGTTTTTGATCTATTGGGATAAATGTCGGCTCATAGGGCATATGTGGAGCGTAGTTATCGATCTGATAAAACTTGCCGATGTCAATTTTATAGCCATTAAAAAATTTGTCGAGTAGCTCCCATGTCGATATATTCACATTGGCACTCTGCCAGTGAGGGTTCACTACGTTAAGAGGCATGTTGACGCACTTTGATACATTGTAGCAAAGTCCCTTTTTGTTTCGAGGCTGCCAGTGCATGTGCCAGACACTTTCGAAGATGTTGGGGTTTGTGTAGTCTGCCTTTTTTATAAAGCGCTTGAGGTCTTTTTTACGGTATATCGTAAGATCTGTGCTGTTAGGGTAGTCCCAGCTTCCTGTTGCGCTTGGGTCATCAAATCTCCAGGTAAACATGTTCTTTTTGAGGTCTTTACCGTTTGGTACACCGGTGTGGACAGGTTCAAAGGTTTGAGTCACTGCCATGGTGTTTTTGGTGATGTTTTTTCCGAGGCGGAGTGAAAAAAACCAGGCATGGTAATAGTCGAGTGCTTTTGTGCATTCAACGAGGTCTATTTTGTCAGTTATGATGATATCATCAACTGCAAACATGATGTAAGGGGAGTGTGACTTTTTATTAAGAACATATTTCTTTACGAGCTTCTTAAAGTCTTTTTGAGGCTTTTTACCCTGCTTGTGGCCCTGCACATAGGCAAAGCGCTTAAATACCTTGTCATAGCCCTTTGAGAATTGCTTATCAGTGCAGCGGTAGATAACATGAATCTGATGGGGGTTGCTCACATAGGTCTCTAGCGACTCTAAAAAAGCATAGAGCTGCATAGGCCTATCAAAGGAAAAGACCACCAGATCAACCTGTTTTTTGCTCCACGCTTTGTAGTTGAGCTTGCTGCGTGCTGCATCCACCTGGATGCATGCGAGAAGACATAAAAGTGAGAGTATATATTTCATGTTAAAACAGTTGTTTAAGGGGTGGGTATTTAGGAAGAGCCTTAATATAGGCTGAAACCTCGTCCATAAGAGGTTTTCGTACAGAAAAATCGTTGTTACCGGTGTTGACGCGGTAGACGTAGAGCACCTCTTTTTCATAGTAGATGTGCCCTTGAGAGGCCATCTCAAACATAGGGTGCATCATGCCTGTGTCAGACACAACAGGGAAAAACTGGCCCTTATATTTCAGATCATCGGCTTTGATGTTTTGAAAGAGCTTTGCATAAAAGGTTCGAAGGGGATAGGCCACCCATGTGTAGTCTCGGAAGTTTGCGTTTTGCATTACTTCAGCTGGAAATGGGTGACATGAGTCTTTAAAGGCATTTTGTGGATAGGATTCGTAGTTGCCATAGCTCATCCAGACATTTTTATCTCGATAGATTTCTGCTATACGCGCTAACACCTTTTTATGCTTGAGCCAGTCATCTCCATCAAGCTGCACAACGACTTTTCGCGGAGGTATGGCGTTGATTGCATGGTAGAGGTTAGCCATGGCGCCTTGTCTTGTGCGGTTATGTATCACAACCGATCGGTTCTGCATTTTGTGGGTGTAGATAACGCGTTCTACTTCTTGGGCGGTTTTATCTGTAGAGGCGTCGTTAATGTAGATCATCTTCCATTTTGGATAGGTTTGACTAAAGAGTGATGTGAGATTTTTTTCTACATACTGGTCGTTATTATGTGAGCAGATGACAACAACAAGCTCTACATCATCGGGCTTTACGCTAAATGAGGAGAAGAGAAGAGCAAGAAGTGGGAGAATCAGGTATTTCATTAAAATAAGTTCTTTAACTTTTTGTAGCGATGCTTTTTGCGTATTTTCTTATCCATATCTAATATCAAATTGTAGTTTTTTTTCTCATCATTGATCGGTGTCTGGTAGTTATAAATGTAGAGCTCTTCTGGTATGTAGCGGATATGGCCATCGCTTGCCTGCTCGAGTATTGGAAACATGATAGCTAAATCGCACGCCATAGGGACAAAAGCGCCATTTACCATAAAATCTTGCTTTTTTATGTTATGAAAGAGCTTGGCATAGTAGCTTCTCAGGTGTGAGGTAACCCACTCGTGGTCTCTAAAGCTGTTTTTTTTAAGTACCGATTCAGGTAGGGGCTTGCAGACGCGGACAAAGTCGTCAGGTTCTGGTCTGTAGCTTCCATAGGTGACCCAAGTTTTTTTGTCTGCATAGACCTTAGCAAGGGTTTCGAGCACCTGCGGGTGAGCAAGCCTGTCATCTCCATCAAGATGCACTACAACCTTCTCGGGAGCTATTTTATTGATCCAGTTATAAAAATTGGCCATAGCGCCAACGTTTTTTGCGTTATGGATAACTTCTATTCTATCCTGAAGGTTTCGGCTTTTTATAAAGGCCTCAACAAGTGCCCCTGTTCTATCTGTGGAGGCATCATTAATATAAATTGCCTTCCAAAATGGGTAGGTCTGTTTTGCAAGGGAGTTTAGGTTGTGAAGGCAGTACTGCTCGTTGTTGTAAGAGGGGATTACAACGACAAAATCGATTTTGCTTGGCATTTTTGCAAAAAGCCCGCACGAAAGGGTTGTAAGAAGCAGCTGAAAAAATTTAGTGCACATGTTTTCTGTATTCTTTTAGACGAGGGACTTTGTCTAGTTTTTTAAGTATCTGCACGCCAAGTTCTATATGCTCTGGCATAAATTTGGAGTAGACCATTTCGCTTGAGCGTTTGGTTTTATATCCACGAGGCTTTACAGGCAGATCTGATATAAGTAAAAGTGCGCCTAGTGGTAGTCTGTGGGCATAGCTTGCCGCAAAAAGGGTAGCGCATTCCATCTCTACAACCTGCGGACGGGTCTCTTGGAGGCGTTTACGAAAATCGGGGTTAAACTCCCAAAAGCGTTTATTGGTGGTGTGGGTGATGCCAATATGATAGTGCACCTTTTTCTTTTCGAGATGGGCTGACACCTCTTTTTGAACGGTAAAGTTTGCCATAGCAGGCACTTCGGATGGAAAGTAGAAATCAGAGGTGCCATCGCCTCGAATTGCGGCTACGGGTACAAAATATTCACCAACCTTATAGTCTTCTCGAAGGCCTCCACACATGCCCAGGAGTAGCATCCCGTAGCAAGGCAAAAAGGCGCAAAGGTCCATTACGAGGGCGGCGGCCGGAGAGCCAATTTTAAAGTCTAAAATAGTTGTGCGAGTCTTTTTGCAGTGAGCAACCTTAAACATAGAACCTTCAACAATTTTGCAGTTGTAGGTTTGGGCAAAGGCATCTACATAGCGAGGAAAGTTTGTAAGGAGTATCCATGGCTGAAAATCAGCTATGGGCGATCCTGAATAGCGTTCCAAAGTTTCGAGCGCAAACGTTTTGCGCTGCTCAGTCTCATGATAAAATTCGTCTCCAAATGGCATAATTCACCTCATAAATTTCTCATATAGAAACTTCATAAAAATGGCAAGATAGAGTATACTTTGCCGTTTTAACCAAGAGACATACTATGGCACAGATCAGCACAAACGAGTTTAAGGCAGGCATCAAGGTAGAAATGGAAGGCCAGCCCTACACAATTGTTAGTAACGAATTTGTAAAACCTGGTAAAGGCCAAGCCTTTAACCGCGTTAAGCTTAAGCACCTTATGACAGACCGCGTTCTCGAGCGCACCTTCAAGTCCGGCGACAAGCTCGACGTGGCAGATGTTGAAGAAAAAAATATGCGTATGCTCTATAAGGAGAACGATGGCGTTGTCTTTATGGATGACAACAGCTTTGAGCAGATCAAGATCATGAATCCACAAATTGGCGAAAATGGCCAGTGGCTGAAGGAAGATCTTGTCTACGAGATCATTTTCTACAAGGGCGAGCCTATTACAGTTGAGCCACCGACATTCTTGGATCTTGACATTACAGAGACATCCCCAGGTGTCCGCGGCGATACAGCTTCTGGTCGTGTATTGAAGCCTGCTATTGTTGAAACTGGTGCAAAAATCCAGGTGCCAATCTTTGTTGAGCAGGGCGAAAAGGTCCGCATCGACACCCGCACCGGCGAGTACGTTTCAAGAGTGTAGGCACTCTTACTCAACTCTTAATCTTATTCTTGAGAGCCTCTTGCAAAACTCGAGGCGAAGCATTTTGGAGTGACTCGCTTTAGCGAGTCTTTATTTAAGGCCGATTTATCGGCCTTTTTGCTGTTTGTGCGGCCGATGAATCGGCCGTGGAAAAGACTCTACTTATGTGAGTCACTCCAAAGAGCTCCGCTCAAAATCATCGTTTTTTCCGAGCCCTCTAGTTTTGCAAGAGGCTCTCAAGAATAAGATTGTGCGCTAGTATCTTCCCAGCTTGAAAAATGGCCCAGTAATGGCTCGAAAGAGATCCCAAATCACGCTGTGGGATGGTTTTTCTTCTTCGGCCTTTACGCGGTAGGTGGGTTTTTCTTCTTCAGCGGCTACTTTTTTGAGGATTTTCTCGATGCGTTTAGAGGCATCAGGGCCTTTATTTTCAGTTTTTTCGGATTCTTGTTTTTCTGGTACGGGACCGTTTTTAATAAATTCTTTAGCCCTTTCGAACCATTCAATATCTGCCGTCCACTTTGTTTCGCACACTTTAAGTGCTTTGAGAGCATTTTCTGGGTTAAGTCTAAGGTTGCATGTTTTATCTTCAACGTAAGCATGTGCATAGTCACAGGTCTTAATGCGCACAAAAGCTTTACAGCTATCTTCAAATATTTGAGAGTCTGAGGGCGATGCAAACTTAATTATTACAGTCGAAGTGCAATTTGGGCCATGATCTGCCCATAGATGACCAATTGGGTCTTCTTTAATAATAGTTATTTTGCGCCCGTCAGTTAAACTAATGTATAAATATGGTTCACTTGATTGATGCCATACACGACTGCCTGTTTCAAATGTAACGCTCACTATTTCTCCAAATTAAAGCGAAAATAATATCAAAAAAAGAGTGTTATTGTAAAGCAGCTGTTTTGGCGTACTTGAATATAGTCTCAAGTTGTGCCTCGGTGTTGATCATGCAGCCACGTTGCTGGCGCAAAGCCCGGATGAGCGCCTCTAGATCGAGTAAAAGCTCTGGATCTACCTTTTCTTGCTTCTTCAATAAGAGCGCGATAATCAAACAGCCAAAGAAGGTGCCGGTTCTGCCATATCCCGAAAAGCAGTGAGCAAGGCTTTTGGCATCTGGGGTTTTTGCTTCGCATTCAAAGAATAATTTCATAAAAAGGGTTAATGATTCCATATCCATGCCTTCATTGTCGTGCCAGTTAATTTGAAGGTGGTGCACACTCTTTCCATTAACGTCTAAGGCTCTTTGTGTGATGCCATGAAGGGGATGATCAATACATTCTGTGCATTTAACCGTAAATAACCCAGCGGTTAAGCTACCTCCTACTTCTTGAGGAATTTCTTCTTCCCACGGATGCCTATGCATGACCGTAGCTATAAGACCAATATTCTCACGAGAAAGAAAGGTCCAAAAATGCTCACTAGAATAGTTTGGTAATTCAGCCGCAAATCGCGGCCGTCCATCAGGACAGTTGATTGGGCTTGCCCATTTGTAGTTGGTACAGCTATTGTGTGACAGGGTCTTTCCCCAAAAAAAGTCCCAATGGCTATCTTCATCTGGTCCCACGTTGTCAAGCAGCTGCCCTAATTCATAATAGGGTGGACGTTCTCTATCTTTTAGATGGTAGCGATATCTTCCCGCGGTATCAGTAAGCACATTTTGATATGCTGTAAAATCGGCAATTTTCTTGTCGGCTTCAACGGTTAATCTGGGATGAGCCTTTTCTAAAATATAAATACCTCTCAAAAATGCTGCCGCTCTGCCAGAAGGGTATTCAACGCGCTTTATGTTAAACTGGCTAAGTGTTGGACAGTTTTCAAGGGCTGTTATGTTTGGAAGGTTTGCAAATGAGCATCCCTCAAATGACAAAAATTCAAGGGGTAAGCGGGAAAGCGGGGGGATAAAGTCTCCACATAGTCTTGCGCCATGAAGCGTAAGGCGTGTAAGCGGGGGAAGTGATGGCACAGCAGAAAAGGGGTTTATCCCACAATGGATATTGAGTTTTACCACTCTTACCGCAACTGATCGAAGTGTGGGGTGGTGTGCAATGCAATCTAGATCGCAGGAGCTGTCTAAATCCAGTGTAAGGTCGAGAGTTGATGGAGCTTTTTCCTTAAGAACCTGCTCTTCGAGCCTTGATGCAGCTACTGGTTCTTGCGAACTTAAAACCATTAG
Source organism: Verrucomicrobiota bacterium (assembly GCA_018239765.1). GTDB lineage: Bacteria > Chlamydiota > Chlamydiia > Chlamydiales > FEN-1388 > SZAS-7. The sequence goes on along the minus strand of JAFEGT010000027.1, from coordinate 131 downwards.
CTCGAGGCTTTTAGTGAGGCTTGTTGCGGTAGGAGTTAGGTTCATTTTATTTCCAATAATAGCGATTATAAGAGGTCGCGATAATGCGTAGCAGCAAATCGAGGCTCATATCGAGCGAAAGGTCTTCGTGA
>JAFEGT010000026.1:29738-44784 GCA_018239765.1 Verrucomicrobiota bacterium | reverse complement strand
CCCAAAAAGCTGTCAGGCTTGGCTACTCCATGAAAATCAGAGCCTCCAGTAACAAACATTGAGCGCGCTTTTGCCTTTTCCACCCAATGCTCATTCACCTGCTGAGTAAAGCGGGCATAATAGGCCTCAAGACCATCAAATTTGCAGCTTAAAAGCCTGCGTACAAGCGATTTTGAGTCTATCAGGTGCGGATGGGCAAGTACGGCAAAGCCCTTTGCCTTATGAATTGCCTCTATCGCCTCTTCTACAGAACATTTTTGTCCAGAGACATACCCAGGAGAGCGATCTCCTATATACCGTTTAAAGGCATCATACACCGTTTTGACATACCCCTTTTTCATGAGGGCAAGGGCAATATGAACGCGGCCAATTGTATAGTTAGGATCATCTGTTGCCATCACATCTGATGGCTCTAGTGGCGTACCAAGCTTTGTAAGCTTAGCGCACATCTCTATAAGCCGTTCAACTCTCCAGATGCGCTGCTGCAAACAAAACTGCTGAAATTGCGGGTCGTATGGATTAAACGCATAGGCTAAAACGTGGATGCTTTTTTGCTCAAAGTCGCACGAGAGCTCAATACCAGGAAATGGCAAGTCAGGAACATCAAAAAAGCTCTGAAAAGAGTCATGATCAGTTATGCAGATATTGGTGACATTCTTTTCTTTTGCAAGCGCTACAAGCTCTTTTGGCGATAAGTTGCCATCGGAAAAATGAGAATGGCAGTGAAGATCATAGGTCATCTGACACCCAAAATACCTCTCTATGCAGGTCATAGCCAGTTTTTTCTTTTACTACCTTCTGAACGTGGCTGATGAGGGCTAAAAAGTCCTCTGAGGTTGCCTCTTTGCTATTAACCAAAAAGTTACCATGCACTTCAGACACTTTAGCTCCACCAATCTGAAAGCCTTTAAGGCCGCTTTTGTCAATTAAAAGCCCTGCTGGCATAGTAGCCGTTGGATTTTTAAAGACACATCCTGCTGATTTATCTTGATAGGGCTGTGTGCTGATGCGCGCATCGAGTAGCTTAAGCTGTTTTGCGCGGGCATCTTCGGCATTTTCCAGCACAAAATAGGCGCCTACAATAGCTCCTGGCATTGTGTGAAAGGCCGTTACTCGGTAGCCAAAGCTGAGCTCATCTTTAGATAGGCGCTTGAGCTCACCCATAGGAGTTACATAGTCTACATACTGTAGGGTCGTCCAGGTTTGCATACCTTGGGCGCCGGCATTCATAAAAACCGCACCACCACAGCTTGCAGGTATCCCAGAGGCAAATTCGAGACCTGTATAGCCTTTTTTGGCTGTCTGTGTACCCAAAAGCGAAAAGCTGTAGCCTGCGCCTACATGGAAGTGACCCGGCTCGGGCTCATCCATAAAATCTATTTTATTATGTATGCAGACGCGCTTTAATCCTCTGCTATCAAAAAGGCAGTTTGAACCCTTACCAAGAATAAACGTTTTAAGGTTTTCTTTACAGCAATAGGCAAGCACTGCTTGCATCTCTTGAATCGTTTTTACCTCTACATAGTACTCTGCAGGGCCGCCAATACCAAGAGTTGACACTTCCGAAAGAAGTTTATTTTTTTTAAACTGACTTTGCACTACTTCACCATAGCATCGAGGAGCGCCTGGCAAAACACTGCCGCATCAGGTGTGGCAAATTTTTTGGCAAGTCGCTTGGCCTCTGCTATCACTATAGCGGCCGACAGCTTTTTTTCGATAAAAAGTTCAAAACAGCAGAGTCGCAAAATGGCAAGCTCTACCTTCTGGATTCTGTGAAACTCAAACGAAGTTGATATTTTTGAAATATCAGCATCAATATCAGGAAGATGGCGTAAAACGGCCTCATGTCTATCCCACGCGGCTTTTAGATGCTTGCGACTTACCTTAAGTTCGTGACTTAAGGTATCAAAAAGCATCTCAGGGTCATTTGCGTGTGTATCTTGGCTAAATAGCAGTAAAAACACAAGCTCCCGAAATTTTTGCGGGGGCATTTCTGTAATTTTGGTCATAGGAGCTCCGTCCAGGACAAGAAATTTTAATTTTCTCTATCTTAATTGGCAAGTAAATAAGAACATGCTATAACTGAATCATGACACGTACAAAAATTATTTGCACCATCGGACCGGCTGTCAACTCTGTTGAAAAAATTCTACAGCTGATTGAGGCTGGAATGGATGTGGCAAGACTTAACTTTAGCCACGGCACACATGCTCAGCACCTCAAAAGCATAGAGCTCATTAAAGAAGCTCGGCTTAAAGCAAAGAAGCCAGTTGCCATCATGCTCGACACGAAGGGGCCAGAAATCCGTCTTGGCAAAGTTCCAAAAGAAGGCATCGAAGTTAAGCCAGGCCAAAAACTCTGGCTTGTAAAAGACCAGACAGAAGGCACACATAAACGAATTCCGGTACTGCCCGCATTTGTGCTTGATAAGCTGGAAATAGGTACACACCTCCTTATCGACAACGGCTATATATCTGCGCATATTGTTGACAAATCAGATGATGGCATTCAGATCGAATTTGCAAATAATGGCCTTATTTTGTCCTCTAAGGGTGTTAACATTCCCAATGTAGAACTTAACCTGCCTGCCCTTACCGAAAAAGATGAAGAAGATATACGCTTTGGCTGTGAAAATGATGTCGATGCGATTGCAGCAAGTTTTGTGCGCTGTAAAGAACACGTTGAGGCCATAAAGAAACTGGTGGTGGACGCTGGAAAACCAGAAACGCTCATCATCGCCAAAATCGAAAATAACGAAGGTGTTCATAACTTTGATGCTATCCTCCAGGCGGCTGATGGAATTATGATTGCAAGAGGCGATCTTGGCGTAGAAGTGCCTTTAAGCCAGGTACCTCGCCTACAAAAAATGATGATTCAGAAATGCTACCTCGTAGGTAAACCTTCCGTAACAGCTACTCAGATGCTTGAATCGATGATCTCAAACCCTCGGCCAACGCGCGCTGAAGCCTCCGATGTTGCCAATGCAATCTACGATGGCACCTCAGCGGTTATGCTCTCAGGTGAGACCGCTGTGGGAAAATATCCTGTTCAGACTGTAGAGATCATGAAAAGCATTATCAAAGAGACCGAACAGGACTTTGACTACGCCTCCTTTTTTAGGCGCCACACCAAAATGCAGTATAAGGATGTAGCCTCAGCGGTTACGCTAGCATCGGTACAGACCGCCTATACACTTGGTGCTAAGGCCATATTTGCCTTTACCCGAAGCGGAATAACAGCGAGGTTAATCTCACGGCTGTTACCCCAAATGCCGATTATTGCCCTTACACCTAATGTAAAGACCTACCAGCAGCTTGCCCTGAACTGGGGTGTAACACCTGTTCTCTGCAGCGAGCACATTGATGTTGAACAGGCATTTAAAGAAGCCACCTCCTATGGACTTCTGCACCATGCGATCTCCTTTGGAGATATCGTGGTAATGACTAGCGGCTCGCCATTTTGGGTTAGCGGAACTACCAACACGATTAGAGTAGAAGTGATCAAATAATGCCCCAAAACCGCTATTACGCTCCTAGCCTGCACAATACTGTGGTACTGAAAGATGATGAACTGCACTACATGCGCTCTGTTATGCGTCTTCGAGTTGGCGAAACATGCGAAGTTATTGATGGCAACGGCAGCCTTGCCACGTGCGAACTTGTAAAGTTTGCCGATAAGGAAGCACTCCTAAAAGTGGTTGAGGTTGTGAAGGAAGAAAAAGAGCCGCACACGATAACGCTCGCCATTGCAATACTTAAACCAAGCCACCTAGAATATGCGATAGAAAAGTGCTGCGAAGTGGGTGCTACAAACTTTTTACTCTTTCCCGCTCGGCGATCAGAAAAGAAGGGACTTTCAGAACAGTACCTCAAGCGACTGCATACAATAATACTCTCTGCTACTAAGCAGTGCGGAAGACTCTACTTGCCCAAATTAGAGGTAAAAGAGAAGCTTCACCAGTGCCTTGAGGGGCTTGTGCTCTTTGGAGACCTTGAGGCAACTACTCCCTTAACCAAACAGCATCAAAACGTCACACTTGTAATAGGCCCGGAAGCCGGCTTTAGCCCAGAAGAGCGAGCGCTTCTTCTTGAAAAAGGTGCAAAAGGCGTACGCTTTCATCGCAACACGCTCCGAGCCGAAACTGCCGCCGTCGTCGGCATCGCATCATTATAACCTTGTTATTTAATCTTAAATAAGATATTATATCAACTATGTTACAAGTTGATACAATACCAAACAATCTTTGTGAGTTAGTATACACTACTCAAACTAAAGATACTGATCATAGCGATTCTACAAGCGCCTCTAAAGCGCCCAAGTTTGTTATGCTTAGCTTTGAGGCGCTCCTTGAACAAGCCAAGCTCGATACGAGCCCTTTTCACGCGCTTTGCCGCATGTGTAACCAGGTAAAAGAGAATGTATGGAGCACAGAGTTTACACATGCCAATGGTGCGAAACTAGATTGTGTCCTTACACTCAGTGATGAATGGGACTCTACTTCATTTGGAACAGCCCAAAAAGGCCCCTTTCACTACGTCGAACTCTTTCAAGGCAACAATCGACTCGCCTATATTCGTATGTCTCAGGACCATGTTGATGGTGAGTGGATTGAAATCAACAAAGGAGACTCCATTACAGGCCAACAGGCAAAAGAGTTGGCAGAAAAAGTCTCTCGAGCTATGCGCCTGCAAATATGCTATCTTGCAGATGCGGCTAAAGTGCCTATGACTATTGGCGGCGAACTCTCTATACGCGTGCCTTTACAGATTATGCGCGGGACGGGATATTATGGACCCACTTTTCAGCTCCTTAAAACGCTCTCCACCAAATCAAATGTTCTCATCGCAGGCACAACCAGGACACTGTATTACAAACAGAACCCTAAAAAGCATGCTGAAAAACTCTCCTGGCTGCAAAACCTTAAAATAACTCAAATCAAAGACGCTATTTTGTGCCCAGATGCAAAAAAGTGGCTTACAGCCACAAAAAAACGCCATTTTGCACAACAAAATGAAATTACTCTGCAGCAGTTTATTAAGGGACTGTATGACAAAAAAGAAGCTGCCCGCGAAGATTATGAATGGGCCTGCGTTCATCTGCTTACCTTTAGCCAAATTCCACGAACAACAAAAATTCAAAAACAGTATTACGACGCAACAAAGTCGCTTCTCAACGACATGCTGATGTTTGCCACCTTTTCTCCAGGCTAATTAAGCCATTTTTTGGTGATATTCAAAATGGTTCTTAAGCCCTTGAAGAAAGTCCGAATAGTCCTGTTTATTAGGTGTTTTCCCTTTATCTTGCTCAAAGCGTTCGGGGTTATTTCCAAAGAGGTAATAGTTAACCTCCATTCTATGCTGACCGGCATTAAAGTACCCATACTCTTCAAAGTGAGTTCTAGAAAGTGGTTCACCCTTTTTTGCCGCTAGAACATCTTTCGGTGGTATGTTGTAATGAGGAAGCTCACCCCTTGATGAAATACCATTAATTTGCTCGGCAGTCAGCTCGACATCCTTTACCATCTTCTTTAGCAAGAGCTCTCGCAGCCGAGCGGGCGCCTCTTCAGCCGAAATCTCTTTATTTTTTACCTGCTGCGTAACATCATGCAGACATTCAGTAAACAGCTGCCTTGCCCCTTGAGCCGCAATAAATGTTTTTTCCGCACGTTTGCTCGCATCTGGTTCAACAAGCTTGATAAAGGCCGCTTCAAGACGTAAAAATCCGGGATTTTCAAGCTTTGCAACTCCTGCTATATTCACTTCCAGACATCCTGGACGGTACTCTGTATTTATACCATCAGCTTTTAGTTTCGTTTTGTGTGTTTCACGCGTGCCCTCTTCAAAAACCCCATAATGCCGTACTTCTACATCTTCATTGAATCGCACCCTTTCAGGACTTTTTTCTTTTGAAGAGGCATACTCTTCTTCCCACTGCTTATTTACTGCATCAAGAATAGGCTTTTGACTTTCCTTGTATCTTTTTGTACCTTCAATCTTGTTACCAGCATTTTGTATAAATTCTTCTTTTTTTTCCGCCCGAGCTGACTTGCTTTGCAATCCTGTTGTAGATTCATGCTCCTTTGCATGAATCTCACCCTGTTTCAATCGCTCCTCGGTAACTGTATCTTGGTTAATGACTTGATTATTTACCCGACCCTGAAAAACCTTTTCTGCCATTTTGGAAGGCCTGATTAGATCTCCACTTGCAATCCGTGAGGCGTGTATATCCTTAACATTGGCACCAGCATCTTTAAAAAGAGTTAGCAATCTACTAATTTGGTTGGTAGATAATAGATGAACCTTTCCACCTGTTTTGACCCATTCAGCAGCAGCTTGGAGAAGACTCATAGCTTTGAATCCTCCCTCTACTTGGTATATTCTACGACCCGTTTTGGTTGAAACTGTGTAGGCCTGATTAAAAGAGGCTTGAAGCTCACTAGGCCCAAGGTTACTTTGGCCAGAAACAAGATTGCCCATATTCACCGCCTTCTTACCTTTATTATAATATTTTCTATATTGTAGGTCAATAGAGAGGAAATTTGTCCTTGCCAGTAAATAATTAAAATATTTATTGGTTAGAAAAATGGGGAAATAACGATGCGCACACTGATTTTGCTGCTGCTTCTCTGCTGCAACAACGCCACACTCACCTGCAAAACCAAGTCTTTTCGAAAAATCGAGAAAAAGGCTAAAAAGTCTCATAATCATGAGCTTACGCGTGCAGTAGAGGCAACAAATGCCTTTCATGCAAAATATAAAAATCTCAAAATAGCAAAGAAAAAGTTTTTCAAAACAGCCTACTATATTGAAAAGCATCGCAAAAAACAGAAAGGCTACCTGCCCAAGAAAAAATCGGGCCTCCATCATACAATCGAGCATGACCCACGCACCAAAAACACCTTTATTGTCCTCGACAGTAAAAAGTCACTGATTGGCGAGGGTAAAAAGAAAAAGGTATATAAAGCCATACATTATGGCCGAAGCCCAAAAATTGTCGCCAGAAGCCAGCAGCAAGGCGACATGAAGGAAGAGCTGCGCGCGCACAAGGCACTACAAGGCCTTCCTGGCATTATGAATACGCACGCCTTTACGAAGTATAAACACAAAAAGAAAACCTATAACAGCATCTATTCAGATCTCTACCAGGGCACATTTAGCGAACTGGTAAAACAACCGCTTAGCAATTACAACAAGCTTATTATTATGAGCGATCTTTTGCGAGGCCTGGAGTCTATCCACTCAAAAAACTATGTCCATCGCGATCTTCACACCTATAACTACCTTTTTCATGAAGAAACCCAGCCAAACGGTGGCATAGTCATACGCGCTGTAATTGCTGATCTTGGAAGAACCATCAAAACATATAAAGCTCGCAAACAGCCAGCTCAAATGACCCATAGGTTTCGCCCACCAGAAGGCTTTAGGTTTGAAAAAATGAGAGCCAAAGACTACTTTGCAAGTGATGTCTATGCCATGGGCTGCATGTTTTACAGGCTTTTTCACAACAAATACCCTTCTTGGCAGATATCTCGCATAACAGGCATAAGTCACAAAAAGAAACTTGTCAGAAAGCTTAAAAAGAAGGTCACCAAGCGAAGAGAGAGCCTTTTAGCAATGCCCTCCTTGTCACATGCGGATAAAATAGAACTTGTTATCCTTAAAATGCTCGACACTGACCCCAAAAAACGCGGCACAGCAAAAGAACTGCAGCATCAGGTTCAGCAGCTGTTATAAACAACGTGAATGAAAAATAACGTTCGTGCCCGTGTGCGTGTGCGTGCCCGTGCCCGACTTATTTAAATTTTATTTCCTTCAAAGCCCCTGAGGGCGCGTTATAATGACGCCCTCAAGAGGGCTCTAGCCGAATGATTGAATTAATCGGGCACGGGCACGGGCACGCACACGGGCACGATTGTATTCTGTTTTATTCGTCTATAGATTGCTTAAATCTAACGATTACTTTATACTTGCTGCATGAAAACAGTTGTTGTAGGCATGTCAGGGGGTGTTGATTCTGCGGTGAGTGCGCTGCTCTTAAAAGAGCAGGGCTACAGCGTTATCGGCATGTTTATGAAAAACTGGGAAGAAGAGATTGATGGCGTCTGCCCTGCAACCGAAGACTTTGCCGATGTGGTAAGGGTAGCTACGAAACTCGATATCCCCTATTACCCTATCAATTTTTCAAAAGAGTATAAAGAGCAGGTTTTTGCCGACTTTCTGCTGGAACTGCAAAAAGGCAACACGCCAAACCCTGATATCCTCTGCAATCGAGAAATAAAGTTTAAGTTATTACTTGAAACAGCAATGAAGCTTGGCGCCGATAGCCTTGCCACTGGCCACTATGCCCAAAACATCTTTTCAGATAGCCAGTACAAGCTTACAAAGGGCGCCGACCTTACAAAAGACCAAACCTACTTTATCTACACGCTAAACCAAGAGATTATGTCCAAAGTGCTCTTTCCTATTGGACATATGGCAAAAACTGAGGTGCGCAAGATTGCTAAAGCACACGACCTTGCCGTGGCCGAAAAGAAGGACTCTACCGGCATCTGTTTTATTGGCGAGCGCAACTTTCGCCAGTTTCTTTCGCAACATCTTGGCTATAAGCCTGGCACCTTTCGCACCCTAGATGGCAAGGTTGTTGGCCACCATCAAGGCGTTGCCTACTACACGATTGGTCAGCGACGCGGCCTTGCTATTGGCGGTGCAGGCGATGCCTGGTTTGCTGTGGGTAAAGATGTAGAAGAAAATATCGTCTGGGTGGTGCAGGGCGCTATGCACCCTGCTCTTTTTGCTGATGAACTTACCGCCCATACAGCTTCGTGGGTAGGCGACATTCCCGGCCCATTCCCCTATCACTGCAGTGCCAAGATACGCTACAGACAAGAAGATCAGCCCTGCGTAATCGAAAAGATTGAAAATGGCGTACTTCACGTGCGCTTTAACGTGCCTCAACGAGCAATCACTCCACAGCAGTCTATTGTCTTTTACAAAGATTCCACCTGCCTTGGCGGCGCCATCATCGCCAAAAGCGGGCCCACCTACTACGAAATGCAAAAGCCACTAGATTAAAGCGATAAAAACGATATAAAGATAATAACGATAAAAAAACGAAAAATATTTTTTTATTTTATCATTACTATCGTTATATCGTTTTTATCGTTACTGAGCTATAATGACGTTAATCATGATAAAAGCAATTATAGCTGCACTAGCAATCACAACAGTCTCTCTTAGCGCATCGCTTTTTCCAAAGAGTGTGGAAGAAATGGATGCAATGTTTCTCTCTGCTAAAGCAAAAGCAGCTGAGGAACTAGAAGCCATCTATGCCATACCAAAAGATATGCGCACCTTTGACAACACCGTTAGAGCGCTTGACCGAGTAAAGGCGACCTGCGACATACCCTTTACAGCCATTTCAACCATAGCCATGGTGCATCCCGACCAAGCTATGCGCCAAAATGCTGAAGAGATCGCCTTTCTCTTTGATGAATTTATGATAGATTCGTTCGAGCATGGCGATTGGGAGTTCGACAACCTTTCAGCTGAGGAGCAGTACTATCTCCTAGACATTTCTGGCCCAGATGACCCACGAGTAAAAAAGCTGGATAAAAAGATCTCTTCTTTAGCAGCTAAGTTTTACTCTAATATTGCAGCCGATAAATCTACATTGCAGGTGACTCGCGATGAACTTTTGGGACTGGATGAAAAGTTTATCGACAGCTTAGAGCGAAATGGTGAGCTCTACATTCTCCATGCAAATCGACCAACACATGACACCGTGCTTTCTAAATGCCACATAGAATCCACCCGCAAGAACTTTTATCACATATATGCAAATCGCGCCTACCCTGAAAACCTTGAGATTTTGGGCAAAATCATCAAAAAACGGCAAAAGCTTGCCAATCTTTTGGGATACACGAACTATGCTGAACTCGATATCGAAAATCAGATGGCAGCATCGCCTGACCGTGTGCGGCGGTTTTTAGAAGAAAAAAATAGAGCCGCCTTAAGCGACGCCCTCACATTCTGGAAAGATAAAAAGGTGCAGCCATGGGACAGTTTGTATCTCGCGGATCAGTACAAAATGGAGCATCTACAGGTAAATCATGACAAAGTTGCCGAGTATTTTCCATTTAAAAAGACTTTAGAGGGCATGCTTTCGATCTTTGGCAAATTTTTGGATATGCAGTTTACAATTGTTGAAACACATAATCTTTGGCACCCTGATGCGCTCCTTGTAGAGGCTCGTGATGAACATGGTGTTGTAGGTCATATCGTTTTTGATCTCTTTCCCCGGCCCGATAAATACACCCACTGCATCTGTCTTGGCATCAACAGCTCCCCTCCTGTTGCCGTGGTTGTAGCAAACCTTACGCCTACGCTTTTGAGTCACTCCCAGGTAATTACGCTCTTTCATGAGTTTGGCCATGCAATTCATGCGCTTACAGGTAAGTCAACCATGCCAACACGATGCGGCAACAACACCGTTCATGACTTTGTGGAGGTGCCTTCTCAATTTTTTGAGCAGTTTGCCAGCGACTCTGAAATTTTAACTCAGCTCAGCTCTCACTACATATCGGGTGAGCAGCTTTCTCAAGACATCATCAACCGGCTGATTATGGCAAAAAAACTGAACGATGGCTCTTCAGGCACCCTTTCAGCAGAAATCTGCTACTCTCTTATATCGCTTGAACTCTTTAGCGAAAACCGCGAAAGCCCCGAAGTAATCCAGCAGCGTATTATGCCATGGCTCATACCAGATCGTGAAGATCATTCACTCTGCACCTTTGAGCACCTCATTGCCTATGGAGCAAAGTACTACAGCTATCCTTGGTCAAGAATTCTGGCTGAAGAGCTCTTCAGCTACGTCAAGACCCACGGCGGCCTGCAAGATCCTGCAATGGGCAGACGCTACCTCGAAAAAATCGTAGGCAAAGGCGGATCGCTCTCTCCCGACCATCTCATAAATAGTTTTCTTAATGATTCTTAACCTTTAAAGCACTTTCAGGTTGTGAAACAGTCGTGTACATAATTTGATTCCCTATATAAGCCAATCTTGCTAATCTACCCTGCTCATTTTCTCTCGGTGTAGCATGTTACCAGTACGTTATGTGTCAGATAATTATTCAATCAATGTTGGGGACATTGAGCATCCCTATTCCTCAATTGTTACAAGCTGCACAATTTCTCGGCGTGTTGATGATTCTTGGGAACCTATCCAAATTCCATTTATAACCTATCGCCAATATAAGCTTGAGGCAACTCTACAACTTAACGTCATACGATCAAAAGCAAGTAAAATCCCAGAGATAGATTTGGTTTTTTTTGAGGGCACAAGCGCAACAGGCGCAACCATTCAGTCAACAAATGTGAGAGGAATTCTCAAGCATGATGCGACCTACAATTCAGCTACAGGAGACCTGTCTGTTTCGTTTAATTTTACTCCACGCGACAAATTTAGGCTGTGTAAAAGCACCCCACACTTTCTCTATGCAGCTCTCAAAATTGACAAGCTTATGGTAAAATTCATAGCCTGTGATATTGCTGTTTTTTCAAGCGCGAAAAAAGTCTCACCTGATGGAAAATTAGCTATTGGCAAAAGCACACAAAATCTCCTCCAGAATAAATGTTTCTGGTTCTCAGAAAACTTGGTCTGCACAATGGATGAGCTACAGCGTGCTAAAAAGCAAAAAAAGGAGCTTACTCTCCAGAATCGGATTAACATCTTGCCTCAAGCGGTGCAACCTTTTTATCCGCTCATGCAGATGATAAAAGGCTGTGCAGATGACTTGGAGCAAATTTTCAACAACCCCGATGAAAAATCTCCTGAAGAAATAGTAAATCGCGCTCGGATGCTGATCAACGCCGTTGAAACCCAGCTAAGCCTATGCGAACTTCCCCTACCTTATCTACCAATCCCTAGTGAAGAGCCCGATTTTACCCTGCTGTAACCTTCACTTGTAGAGAATGCGGGACAAGCAGAGTGGCCCATCAAGTCTCAAGAGGAGCCCTTTCTGATGAAAGGGCTCTTTGGATGCTAGTGCACTACGATGTGCATTGGCTTTGAAGGAATGCCGTTGGCAACCACTTCGAGCTTGCTCTTACCTTTTTCAATGTTGGCAGGAACATCAAAATAGGTATGCACCTTTTTATCTGACGCAACACCCATATAGCTATGGTCATGTGTGCGGCAGTAAAATACGTGGCCGGTACTATTGTTGGTAATGCGCACAAGCGGATAGTTTGTCGCATTTTGGCTCTCATCACCAAATGCAGAGGCTTGAGACATACCATTAAAGCGGATCCCTTTAATCTTGTAGGTCTTGTTGCGCTCAACCTTTTTAGGGCATTCTGAAATTACAGGTGCCCAGTTTGGATCGTAGCTTCTGTCATCTGGGGTGTAGATTTCCACATCATTAGAACCATCCACTGACAGCACTTCACCTGTTGGTAAAACAAGTAAGCTTATCATCCACGCAGCATCAGGTGTGCCAATGGATGGGTTTATCTCTGTCGCATTTGGTATATTTGGCTGTTCATAAAGACTTGTACCGTCAAATACATAGAAATGCAGTCCCGGAGCAAAAACAGGGCTTATTGGACTTGCAGGAAAGAGCACGTTTCCATTCGGTAAAAGTGCCGCAGGTCCATCTTGCTGACCAAGTTGTCCCTCATCTCCAGTGCCAACAGGCAGTGTGGGGCCGACTGACCATCTATTTTTGCGATAGTCGTAAATGCTTGTGTAACCACTTGCACCAATCTGAAAGACTGTACCATCTGGTCGCAAGATTGCCGCACCTATTTCGGCACCTTCAGGATCTGTGAGCGAGTTAATAGTGCTACCGGCACTTGTCCAGAGACCTGTTTTAGGATCATAGATTTGTGAGCCTGTAGGATCTTCTGGATAGGGATACATGCTTGGGATAAAGTGTGACTCCGTATAGCAGTTTACTGTAAGCACTTTACCATTTGGAAGAAGTGTCAATCCCTCTTCATCGTTCCAGCGAGGTGCTTTAGAGGTTGTACCTGTTTCCTTCCATGTAAGCGTTTTAAGATCAAGAAGAGCCGCCTGCGTGCTCATCTTATTCTGCAGCATAAATGTGCCATCAGAGAGCACAATGTTTGCAGCATCTCCAACTGGGCTTGGGGCATATGATGCACGAGGGCCATACAGGTCTGTAAAAAAGAATGGGCCGGAAAAGCTGGTCCAGCTACCCTCTACAGGATCATATATAAAACTTTGATTAGGAAGCAAAAACTTATAATCCCAGTCAATATATTCAGCACCTGCTATTAGAAAGCGACCATCTGCAAGTACAGCTCCTGTTGTTACGTTATAATTTAGTGGAAGAGATGCAATCTGTGACCATGTGCCATTTACATAGCTTCCAAACTCATCGGGAACAAGTCTCCACATCTCTGGTGTTGACCAGACGCCAACGTTTTGCATAACCACGCTGCCATCTGTAAGAAGACGCGGCTCAAAGGCCCCACCTGCATCAGGAACGGGATCAAATGGATCTGTTAAATCATATGAAACAAAATTTGGCTGGTTATTGAGCGGCCGCCATGTACCATAGGGCGAGCTTGGATGATAGGATGAGCTTGATGAATCTGAAGCGGCTAATCCCCCGCAAACCATTGCGAGAGCTGCTCCAAAAAGAATATGTAGTTTCACTATATACCTCCGTAATTAGTAGTGATCTACGGATCATAAACTTTACCTACTTTTTCTGCAAAGAATTAAGTAGATGTTTTTTATACATCGCTGTATAAGAATCTGCTATGGATGCTGAAATTTTACATCGTGCGCAGTTTGGTATAAACCTCACCTTTCACTATATCTACCCACCACTCAGTATTGGCTTGTCGGTAGCCCTCATCATTTTTGAGTGGTTTTGGCTGAAGACTAAAGATCCTGTCTGGGAAGGTATCACCAAGTTTTGGATACGCGTTTTTGCGCTCACCTTCGCTCTTGGGGTGGCCACAGGCGTGCCGCTCGTATTTGGCTTTGGCACAAACTGGTCGCGCTGGTCATCATACGTGGGCGATGTTTTAGGCTCTGCCCTTGCTGCTGAAGGCCTCTTTGCCTTTACCATGGAAGCAGGAGCGCTCGGCATTTTGCTCTTTGGCTGGAACAAGGTAAGCAAAAAGGTGCACTTTGCCGCAACGGTCGGCGTGGCACTAGGCGCACACTTTAGCGGCGTCTGGATTACCAATGTAAACTCCTGGATGCAGACACCTGCCGGCTACGAAATACGCATGAACGCCAAAGGGCAAACCTATGCTGCCGTCACAGACTGGTGGGCAATGGCCTTTAATCCATCAGCACTCTCACACCTCTCACATGTTATTTTGGGCTGCTGGATGGCTGGATCCTTTTTAGTTATCAGCGTTTCTGCGTACTATCTACTGAAAAAGCGCTACCAAGAATTTTCAATGCGGTCAATGAAGGTTGGTCTTGCGATTGGTTTTGTAAGCTGCATGCTGCAGCTTGTTTCTGCCGACCACCTCGCAACACTTATTGCCAAATATAACCCGGTAAAATTTGCTGCCTTTGAAGGTGTATTTAAAACCGAAGAGTACACTCCCCTCTACGCTATTGGGTATGTTGACACCGAAAAAAAGGAAGTTATCGGCATTGGCGTGCCGGGAGCACTCAGCTGGCTTGTGCATGGCGATGCCAAAACACCCGTCGACGGACTAGATCAGGCACCTGTGGAGCTGCAGCCATCAATTCAGGCTGTCTTTCAGGTATACCACATTATGGTTGCTACATGGGCATTTATGTTTGCAGGCGTACTTATAGGGGTCTGGCTTTGGAAAAAGGATCGCTGGACAGAACATCCACGCCTCCTTAAATACCTCATTATCTCAGTAATCTTTCCGCAGGTTGGCAATATGTGCGGTTGGTACTCTACCTGCCTTGGCAGGCAGCCCTGGAGCGTCTACAAACTTTTAAAAACTAAAGAGGCCTACTCACCCTCTGTTACGGCTAATGAAGCGCTCTTTACACTCTGCATCTACATATTCATCTATCTCAG
>JAFEGT010000026.1:20859-29720 GCA_018239765.1 Verrucomicrobiota bacterium | reverse complement strand
ACAGACTTACCCGAAGAGTCCCCCTATCGCGACCCCTACAAACAGGAAGCATAATGGAAACCCTGCAGCTTATTTGGTACATCGTCTTTATTACCGCAATTTTTGCCTATGCGGCACTTGATGGATTTGACCTTGGCGTGGGCTGCCTCCATCTTTTTACTCGTAGCGACTATGATAGACGCATCTTTATGAATGCAATAGGTCCCGTGTGGGACAGTAACTCTCTTTGGGTAGTAATCACTGCAGGCGTGCTTCTTTCAGGCTTTCCTCCTGCCTTTTCGACACTGCTGTCTTCTCTTTACATTCCCATGATGCTGATTATCTTTTGTTTTACCTACCGCGCTGTTGCCATAGAGTTTAGAAGTAAAATCACAAGTCCAAAGTGGCGCTCATTTTGGGATATTGTCTTTAGCGTTGCAAGTTTTGGAATGGCCTTTGGCCTTGGCATGATCACCGCAAACCTCATAGAGGGGCTTCCTATTGATAAAGAGGGAAATTTTGTAAAAGGTCTAAGCGTGCTCTTTTCGCCTTATAGCATTGCCTTGGGCATTTTTGCTGTGCTTCTCTTTATGATGCATGGTTCTCTCTACCTTACATTAAAGACAACAGGTGCTCTTCATGAACGGCTCAAGCGTTGGAACTTTAGAATACTTGCCATTTTTGCCATCATGTGGACAGTTGTGAACGTGGCTACACCTATTTATGAGCCGCATGTAACGCAGTTTATGCAGGCAAAGCCTGCCTTTTATGTCATTGCCTTTATGAGCCTTGCAGGTCTCATTTCTGTCTACAGCTGCATAAAACGCAACATGGATGGCTGGGCATTTGCCTGCTCTAGCATTGTTATCTTGTCACTCGTTTTGCTCTATGCACTTGGCACCTATCCTAACCTTGTGCGCTCAAGCCTCGATGATGCCTATAGCCTTACCATCTACAACTCATCCTCAACTGCCTTCACTCTTAAGATATTAATTGGGATGGCCTGTGCAGGAGTGCCGCTGTTTTTACTCTACATCTCCTATGCCTATAAGGTATTTATGGGTAAGGTAGAACTTGATACGATGAGTTATTAATGCTCTTTTTAGATTATAGACTGCCCAAAAGTTCTCGCTATTTTCTCTTTTTGGATGCTCCCTTTCGCTACTCCTGGCGCCATCTGATACAGTACTTTACAAGCCGCATTGTATCCAAAAAAACAGGACTTGTACTGCTGACAAAAAAGGAGCAGTGTATTCACTTTGGTATCGCCTTTCTCGAGGTGCTGCCAGTTCTTGGAATGGCTGTTGTTCTCCTTGACTTTGCGCTTTTTTCTAAGAGAAGCAATAAGGCATACGCCCACCATTTTTTTACACGAGTTCTTCCAATATACAGTAAGCTTTTTGGAGAAGAACCAAAACAAGAACAGTACATCCTTCCCCGTTATATTGATGAAATGAAACGAATCGCACACGATTACGACGTGCCCTATAGCGATGTGCTACGTGCTAACTGCATCCTTGATAGGCTTTGCATTTTTGGTGGCGGCAGTGCAAATACACAAGAGACTATTGCCTCATGTTTTTCAGATGGAAAAAAGCTCAGATACAGCTTTGCATCTGACTTTGCTGCAAACCGCCCATATAAAAAAAAGAAGCTTCCATGGAAGATGCCAATCTTCTCTCATAACATCAACATGCCAATGTGCCTTTTAGCGCCATTTACAAGGCTTTATGTAGATAAACATTGCTGTTTTGTAGGCTGGCTTGGTCTTGTCGGCACCTACTGTGGTGTGAATGAACATGGTGTTGTACTTACTGCAACAAGTGTTGCCGGAACATCAAAAAATGGCACACCCAACCACCTTCTTTTTCGCCAAATTTTAGAAGAGGCAAAAAGTGGCAACGAAGCACGCAATATGGCTCAAAAGGCTACTGTAGCTTCATCTATGAATCTTACAATCATCGCGTTCGATGGTCGATACGAAATTTCGCTTTTTTAAAATCACGACATTATGGTAACACAATAGTGCGGCCGCAGGAGCATACTCCCCAAGCTGTGATCTTAAACTTTAAAGGAGATTTTTATTATGTCAAGACTTCTCGCATGCGTATTTGGCGCAGTTCTCGCTCTTTCAGCAGTATCAACAGTAGATGCAGCACCAAAAGCAAAGAAAAATGAGCGTCGTGCAAAAGGCAAAACTAAAGCACGTGGTGGACGTGATTCAAGCAGCTGCAGCTCATCATCAAGCAGCTCATCATCATCAAGCTCATCAAGCAGCTCAAGCTCATCTGACAGCTCAAGCTGTGGCTGTGGCTACTAATTTTTAACAGCCTCTGTTAAATCCCCCCCCGATGAAAGTCAGGGGGGGGCTTTTTTTAGGGCCTTATAAATTCCATCTCATCAATAAAAACTCCAACGGCATGTTTTGGCACGACGAGAAGGTCGTAGTCATGAAGCAGGCTGGGAACCATGCTAAAGTTTGATTCGGGTCGAATCAAAATGTTGTAATGAAATAGCGAAAAGAAATCATCCACAACGTTGAGGGAATCGCTATTATTTTCCTTGCGATAACTCACCTCAACACGAGATGGTAGACCCTCTATAATTTCAGCTACAATATCTTCAGGACAAACAGCATCGGTGAAAACATGAACAAAGAGCGGCTCATCCGGATAGAGCTCAACCACTTTAAGTAGTGCATCGTGATAAAAGCTCATTGGAGGGCGTTTCAAGGGAGCATCATACTGTGGGCTTGCATATTCGTGATTGCCACCCTGACGAGCATGAACCGCAATACTTATAACACCAGGAGGAGGCAAACTAAGCTTCACCTCTTTTCTCGGTGCAATCATCTCTAACGCCATCTCCCTAAAAACCGGATCCTTCCAGTCAACTTCAAATAACCGGCACCAATTACCACCATTTTCATGCCACTCCCAAGAAGATTCGGGAAAATATGGCACAGTAAATACTGTGGGCATATCTGTCATTTCTGGCCATCGATACTGGCTATCCAAATCAATTCGTTGTTCAGGATAAGGATGGCTCTTATTAAACTCTCGATCATACAAAACAAACGAATCTGCATAGTGAAAACCCCAGTAGTTGCAAAGTAGTGGCAGCCCCGTTTTATACGACACCCACTTCCCATGCAAATAGGAGATAAGATTATCTCCCATTCTTCCTCCACTATGGTCAAAACTGACAAATGAATCCCCATGTACTATACTGCAAATGGCGCATGCTAGTAATACAGCAATTTTCATATCCTACTCCCAATTTTTTTTCCTACACGATGCACAAGAATCACAAAAAAAGCCATTAAAGTAAGCAGCAAAGAAACTCCCCCAAACCCTTGACCATACTGTGCAAGAGTGCTTACTCCCTCATCAGCAACAATCGCCTTACTTAAAAAGCCAGACAAAAGGTTGCCAAGAGAAAACCCAAGTGGAATCAATCCCATTGTAGCTCCGAGCATGTTTTTAGGGCTAATTTCTGAGCAGTAGGAAAATATTGCCGGCGCCAAAAACACCTCTCCAAGCGATATAAGACCAATTGCGGCCGCAATAACTGCAATGGGCACAAGAGATTCGCTATTTGGAAAGTAGCAGGCCACACTTAACATGCCAAAGACCGCTGCAGCAAGCAGCAAACCGGTAGAGACAAACCACGATACCGCTTTTGCAGGCTTAAACCTACTTAAAATAAACCCTCCAACAATGATGACAAAAGGATTTATACTTAAAAGCGTTGTAACGGGAATGCCCTCTGTTGCATGTCGCTCGCTAAAAACAAGTAACAGCGATGCTGTTTGATCCTCCGCTGCAAAAAAGAGCGCAAGGGCAAGCAAATAAAGCCCCAACACACTCGTTAAGCCCTTATAGAGGCCATAGCAGACTATGACAACAAACAAAAGTGGCATACAGTACTGCTCATAGGCAATCATCATGGCTACAAGAGGAACTGCAAAAACAAGCAAGAATGATGAAAGTTTGGCCCTATATTCGCCCTTGCCTTCTAAAAGTTTGGTACAGCTAAGAAACAAAATATTGCCTGCAACCATGCCAAAAGCGGCAAGGCCAAATCCATAGTGCCAGCCATACAGCTCACCTATGATTCCGCACAGTATGCTAGCGAGCAGCGCCCCTATATTAATGCCTACATAAAAGAGGGTGTAGCCAACCTCTCTCCTGGGATCATCCTCCTCATAAAAAAGCCCAAGAAGTGCCGATATGTTGGTAGAAAAGAGCCCAGAGCCTACAACAATAAGCGCAAGGCCCACAAAAAATCCCACCTCATCGGTATGCATGGCAAGATAGATATGCCCAAGAGCGATAATCCATCCTCCATAGATGATGGATTTTCTAAGACCAAGTAGGCGGTCAGCTATCTGACCGCCTATAATGCCGCTACATTCTACAAGTGCACAGTAGATGGCGTAGATGCCATATGCACGCACATCTTTTACGCCAAGCTGGTTAATGAGATAGAGCACCATCAAGGCACGCATCCCATAAAAACTAAAACACTCCCACATCTTCACAAAAAAGAGCAGGTAAAGAGCCTTTGGTTGTCTATTCATCTACATTCTCCATTTCAAGCGTTGATGCATAAAAATGATCTACATACAAAAGCTTTTGAAAGCTATGCACCATAGCAAGTTCTGCCTGCAGTTCAAGTTCCCTTTGAGCCTCAGGGCTCGCTAGTTGAAATAGCTCGGCATGATTGGGCACAAACTGATCTTCAAGTGCTGTTGCTGCCAAGATCACCTTGTCTACCCCATGCTCTTCTAACTCTGTAAGCCTATCGTGTGAAAAATAGCCCATACAGACCACCACTGGGGTTTTGGGATCCACACCAACTCTCTTTATGAGCTGGAAGTTGCCATCAAAGATCACAGAAAAGCCCGCCTCATCTTTTTTGGCTATTTTCTTCAAAACAAGGGGCGAATTAGTCTCTTTGATAAGTCCAAGAAGTGCTTTTGTATTGTAGTAGGCCGAAGAGTAGAGCTTAGGTGTACAGACTCTTCGTACGTTTGTAAATTTTGACACATAGGTAGGCCCGTAGGAAAAGAGATTTTCCCCAGAAAGCATACTTCGTACAAAGCTATCAGTTACGGCTGCACTCGTGAAGCTGATCGAACTTTCAGCCATTGCCACTTGCGTAAGCAATACAAGTTCTGAAAGTATATGATCCTCAATTTTTAACCTCGAAATCTTTCTCAAAGAGCCAGCATCAGTTTCAAGCTGTTCATAAGCCGCGGTGCCAAAGCCTGCGTCGTTATAGACACACCTTTTTGTCACCGTTAACAGTCGCGACTGGATGAGGTAGCGCATTTTTGTAGAAATGTCTAGCTGCTGTAGTGAGCTGAGTTTTGTAGCTACGTCGCTACATTCCTGCTGGAGCTCTTCACTCTTAGCAAAGGTAAGCAGCGTAAAGCTATGCACCTCGCAGCCATTATTGCCCACAAGAGCATCGAGTTTACTAAGCGCACCTTGCTGATATGCACCAATTGCTTCCTCCGTTACTTTTGTAAACATTTTGAACAGAGAAACAATTTGATTTTTTTTCAATTTTTTCGCGGTTGCCGGGGGCAAAAGAGAGGTCCATGGACATACCGATGACGTTTGGATAATCATAAAAATAACACCTAAATAAATATATAACTTGTCAACAGCGAACGAATTGCGCCAGACAAGTGAACAAAAATAAAAATTTATTAACTAAAAACTTTGTGCAAAACATGAAGAATCGAAAAACGGCGAGCAAAATCGCTCAAAAGGGCGTTTCACAATAAATCAAAGTTTTACAAAAAAGTTATATAAAAGGGGGAAATTAACGACGGCTACGCTTGACGCGTTTGAAGGAAGGAAGGCGAACAGATTCACAAGAAACAAACTGACAGATCACACTTTGAGAGTATAAACAATCTAAATCTTCACTACACGTATACATACTGTTACTCCTTTTTGTTTGGTAACTCTTTCAGTTTCGCATACTTAACTATTTATTGTCTATTGCCACGATTTCTCTGAAGCAATTGGTCAAATGGCTTCTGCAACTCCTAAACGATAAAAACGATATAACGATAAAAACGATAAAATCATAGAAAATGTAAATTATTAACAGACCTATTTTACCAGTATTTTAATATCGTTATTATCGTTTAATCATTTTTATCGTTAAGCATACGACAAAAAATCTTATCTTCAATTTTTTTATCATTATTGAAGCGAAAAAGGCTTCCACACACCTCTGTAAACACACACGGAAGCTAATTTATTTTTCCCACACAGCCATCATCTTGTCTAGCGTTCGTCTCTCTTTAGCTACCTTCCGGCAAATACTTGCCTAACAGCATTATGGAGATATGCTTATTGCAGCAATTGCACTAGCTAAGCGAGCGACTGGAACTCGATAGGGCGAACAGGAGACATAATCAAGCCCAAGGCTATGGCAGAAGGCAATTGAGCGAGGCTCACCGCCATGCTCGCCGCATATACCACATTTCAAATCGGGCCGAGTTTTGCGCCCAAGAACAAGCGCAAGCTTCATAAGCTGCCCCACACCCTCAGTATCAAGCACCTGAAATGGATCATCAGCAAGAATGTGAAGTACTTCATCACTGTTGAGTGGATTTTCGATCCCCTTTACGTAGATAGGTACAAATTTTGCACTATCATCGCGGCTAATGCCAAATGTAGTTTGTGTAAGATCGTTAGTACCAAAGCTAAAAAACTGGGCATATTTGGCAATAACATCTGCCAAGAGGGCTGCACGAGGCAGTTCAATCATTGTCCCCACAGTGTAGGGCACTTTTTGTCCGGATTCAGCAAATACAGCCTCAGCCGTTGTATCAATAAGAGCCTTTTGATGCACAAGCTCTCCCTCAATACCTACAAGCGGCACCATAATTTCAGGATGGACCGACTTTCCCTCGTTCTGCACAACGATTGCAGCTTCAAATATAGCTCGAGCTTGCATCTGGCTAAGCTCTGGATAGCTTATACCTAAACGGCAACCTCTGTGGCCAAGCATAGGATTTTGCTCATGTAAATTGGCACGCACTTTAGAGAGCTCATCCACCGATATATTAAGGCTCTCAGCTACACGGGCCAGCTCTTCGTCGCTATTTGGCATAAATTCATGAAGAGGCGGATCAAGTAGCCGTATTGTTACAGGCAATCCATTCATGGAACGAAATATGCCTATAAAATCTTCCTTCTGATGCACCTGAAGGCGGTCTATCGCTGCTTTGCGATCTTCAGCACGGGTGCTAAAAAACATACAGCGCACATCGTTCAACCTATGGGGATTCATAAACATATGTTCTGTACGGCATAGGCCCACACCTTCAGCACCAAAGGCGCGCGCTACATCGCTATCTACAGGTGTATCTGCATTGGCACGCACTCTCAAGCTACGATACCTATCAGCAAGTTTCATAAGCGTATCAAACTGCCGAAAAATTAGGCTATCAGCCGGCTTTTTTGTTTTATCGATCAGTACCTGAACCACTTCTGAGGGGCTTGTAGGCAGCGATGTAAAAAACACCTCTCCTGTCATGCCATCAATTGATATGGCATCACCCTCATGAATTACTTTGTCGTTATAGGTTAGGGTTCTCGCATCTGGATTACAAAAAAGCGCTCCACATCCAACCACACAGGGTTTACCCATACCGCGAGCAACAACTGCCGCGTGGCTCGTGCTGCCACCTCGGGTAGTTAAAATACCCTCCGCTGCTACCATCCCGGGAAAGTCACTTGGGTTTGCCTCTTCGCGCACCAAAATACACTTCAAACCCATCTCTTTAAATTCTACTGCCTTATCAGAGCTGAAAGCGGCTTTCCCAGATGCGGCTCCTGGACCTGCATTAAGCCCTTTTGCAACAAAGAACTCTTTTGCCTCTTTCTTTGCTTTTGCATCAAAAATTGGCGCAAGAAGCTGCATGAGTTGCCCAGGTTCTACCTGCTTTAAAGCCTGCTTTTCGTCGATTAGCCCCTCTTCTAACATTTCTATAGCAATACGCACCGCGGCAAATCCTGTACGCTTACCAGATCTTGTCTGTAGCATATAGAGTTTACCATCATCGATGGTAAATTCGATGTCCTGCATATTCTTATAGTGCATCTCAAGGCGTTTTACTATGCTCAGAAGCTGATTGTACACCTCTGGCATAGACTCTTCGAGGCTTTCGAGCGTCGATTTAGTCTGCGTTTTTTGGTAGAGATTTATCGGATGAGGCGTTCTGATACCAGCTACCACCTCTTCACCTTGCGCATTTACCAAAAATTCCCCATAAAAATGGTTTTCGCCTGTTGCAGGATCGCGCGTAAAGGCAACACCAGTTGCGGAATTTGAATTTCTATTTCCAAAGACCATTGTCTGCACAATTACAGCTGTACCCCAATCATCTGGAATGTGGTTGAGCTCTCGATAGAGCGTTGCTCGTTCAGAGTCCCAGCTATTAAAGACAGCTGCCACTGCAAGATGAAGCTGCTCATAGGGATCTTCTGGAAAAGGTTTATGCGCATGCTGCTCAAAGAGTGTTTTAAAGACCTTGCACGCTTCTTTTAACGCCTCAACACTTAGCTCATGATCTTCTTTTACGTTTTCTTTAATTTTAAATACTTCAAACGCCTGCTCAAACACCTTTCGGCTGATGCCATAGACGATGTCAGAGAACATCATAATAAAGCGTCGGTAGCTATCAAAACCAAGGTGGGCATTTGTAAAACCAAGCACTGTGCTGTCATTAAGGCCTAAGTTTAATATGGTATCCATCATGCCTGGCATAGAGACTCTGGCACCGGATCTCACTGATACAAGAAGTGGATTATCACGACTTCCAAACGTCCGTTTATTTACCTTTTCAAGCA
>JAFEGT010000026.1:0-20746 GCA_018239765.1 Verrucomicrobiota bacterium | reverse complement strand
GCGCAGCCCTTACCCTTACCACCAAGTAGCTCGGATTTAAGCGGTGGACAGGGAAGCTCTGGACCAAAGGGATAGACAAACGTCTGTTTTGTTGTAGTTGTTGTTATAGCCATAATTTCTGCATCATAGCCATAAAGAGATAAATTACAACAAACTTCTTCTTGTCTTTATAATCTGCTATCAAGTATGACCATAGCCTTTTCGGAGTTGTGTATGAATCCTGTAGCAGCAATTGGCCCCGTAGTAGAAAGCAGCGGTGTAGTACCGCTAAGAAAAGACTACATCAAGAATTTACCCTTTATCGGCGACTCTACAGAATCTGTTTCGCGCTGGCCTGAATATACAAATATGCGTTGGGTGGGCGTGCAGTGCAACCATTCAGAGTTTGTACAAAGCCCTCACCTTACAGGAACACACGTAGAATCTGCCCGCCACGTATTTGGTGATGGCCAAGAAGTAAAACCCCTTCTAAAACCCTATCTTGGCACCCTTCAGGCGAGACATGTTCAAATAGAAGCAGAGCTCATTCAGATAGATCAAATCGAATCGGAGGGTGGTGTCATTACCTTTACCTTTTCTTCCGGTGATACCTATCAGCTGATGCAAAAGGAGCAATTTACCTGTTTTCCCGAGGATTTTGTTGTAACACGAGCTATGCTTGCAAAAGCTCTTGGTGATATGACAGAAAAAGTGGTTCTCATCTGCTTGAAAGGCCATGAGCAGACCATTCACAACTGGCCCTATTTAACCAATCAAGCGATCGACCTACTTGTAGAAAAAGGGGTAAAGATTGTGGGGCTTAACATTCCTTCTTTTGATCGGGAATCAGATGGAGGCTACACCTCAAACCACAAGCGTTTCTTCGCTGACCAAACCAAACTTATTGTGGAGTCACTTGCACTTGAAACTGCCCCTACAGGCCGCGTACAGTTTATGCTCAATCCCGACATCTCTTATGATGGTGCCTGCGACACCATACCATGCGCCCCTACGATTGTGAACTAAAAAGTTCCTTTCAGCTACCCAGAAGCGCCTTAACTATGGGTTATGGTAATTTTCAACGATTAGAAGGATATAACGATATGAACGATAAAAAATGAATAGCTGCATGCTCTTCAGCAACACATAAATGATAAATAATTTTTTGTGTTTTTATCCTTTATATCGTTATATCGTTTTAATCGTTAGGATTTTCAACTCAACACAACTCAACGGTTTTAGAACCAGGTTAGTCAATCCTTTTGGGCAATATAAAATGAACGGATATAGCCTACGAGATGCTTATTGTGAAGGGTGAAGCCAAGCGCCTGAAAATCATCGGAGTTTACAAGAGAATCGCCATGGCCAGCAAGAAGACAAAAGCCTCCAGGCTTTAGGTATGTGTGACATTTTTTCAGCACAGTGATTGCCTCATCCTTCCCTTCAAGAACGCATGTTGTGAGCGCGCCAGAGCCTATAACAAGGTCTACAGAATTTGCGGCAAGATTTGAGTAGGCCTCGTCATGTACAACGTCTGTGGGCACGATATGCGCACTGCTATGTGAGCGAAGGTTTTGACGTGCAAGCTCGAGGCTCACGCGGTTTTGTTCGAGAAGATGGTAGGAAATGGGCTTTTTGTAATCAGAAAGAATCTCACGTGCAAGGATGCCATTACCCCCACAAAGTTCCACAACAGTTGCCTCATTGGATCTATCTAAGATCTGAAGTGCGGCCGTTTTTATTATAGGATGAATGAGGCTGCGATATTCATGCCATGGAGGACTTACGGGAACAACTGCTTTAAGCACGCGAACGATGGCCACCTTTATCCAATCTGGAAAGCACTGAAAGAGAGCGGAATTATCACCAAGCTGTGTATACCAGCCATCCCAGAAGAGGTTTTCTTTCTTTATATTGTGGCGTATCTCACCTTCTTTGCGCACTTCTAGCTTATTCCCATTTACTACTAGCGATAATAGAGCTGCAAAATAGGGCCCCTGTTCTTCATCTTGATCAAGAAGAATCGCCCTTCCTTGAGCATCAACAATACGGTCGCGCTTAGAGGGAATCATGCCATAGTGAAGCTGCAGTTGATAAGAGTGCCTTTTTAAAGAAAAATGCACTATTTCAGAAAAATCTACTGTCGTATCAGCCTGTTGAGACGACTCAAACTTTATCTTTAAGTATTCCACTAAAAGATTCTTTATTTTCTCCCTAAATATCTTGGTATTCTCGGGATGTTTTGCAGTGAGGCCGTTTGACTTTGTGATGTAAGGCTCTCTCTGGGGATCTTTCTGACGCCCCGCTACAAGGCGAGATATTTCTTGAAGTTGTACCGACATGCCAAAGAGTATACCAGCTTTAAGCTTTTTTCATTGAAGTTACCCTCACTGCCTAACACCTCTATTCATTTAAGCTCTTTTACAGCGCCCCTTATTTAATTAACTTTGAATTGAGCATGGATTTGCTGATCGTTTTTTTGCGCTTTTGAGTTTTTGCGTTAAAAACTGCTGTCCTAGGGAAACCATCTGCATTCTTAAGCGCTATTTATATGAACAATTTTTAACGCAAAAACGCAAAAACCCAAAAGCGCAAAAGAGAACAAATGCAGAGACTGAACTGAGCGTATCATCTTAGGATTGGGAAATGATTTTGCCGATCTGGTTGGAAAAGTCGAGATGTTTAACTGACTCACGGATCTTTTGGGCAGACTCGGGGGTCTTGGGAAAAGCAAGAGAGTCTTTTAGGCAGCTTGCGAGGTCGGTATCAAACGTAGCACCTGTTTCTGGAGTAATCACCTCTGATCCCCCATTGGCATTCGATGAGATCACCCGAAGGCCCATGGCAAGCGCCTCTACAGTCACATTAGCAAAGGGATCATACAGTGATGGGATCACAAGAGCATCATTGGCACTGTAGTAAGGCTTTGTATCAGTTACAGCACCCACAAATGTTACTACAGATTCTAGCCCTAGCTTTTTGGCATGGTCGATAAAGGGTTGAGGCTTTCGCTCCTTACCAACGACAGTCAGGTGAAATGAATCTTTAGGAAGCTCTGTAAGAGCTTCTAGGAGTTGGTTGAGCCCTTTACGGCCATACTCATTGCCCACAAAAAGAAACCGGTAGCGATCTGATGGCACTCGCGTTAACAGACCCTCTTCAAATGGCTTTTGAAGCTCATGCCACTCTACACCATTATGTACGACGCATATTTTGCGAGGATCAACTGCAGGATAGTAGTGGAGCACCTCACGTTCAACCATATGAGAGTTTACAAACAGCTTTCGTAAAACGGGGCTTTCGTATGTAGACTTTTCCATACTCAGAATAAGCCTGTGAAGCGGATTTATGCTAAAGCTTATGCTTTTAAGCCAGCTTTCAGTTTTTCTTCTTCGGTCAAGATAGGCAGCATGGCAGCCATTACCAGCTCTATAGTGCGTCTGAGGGCAGAAGTTGCGCTCCATACCAAAGACAATATCAGCGGGATGTTCTTTTAGATACTTCTTGCAGGCTCTATCAAAACGGATAAGCTCCAAAAACGAAAAATCACCAAGCGAGACGATATGAAGATCTTTTCGTTCACAACTGCCTGTAGTGAGAATAGTCACCTCGTGACCGGCATCCGCATAGCCTTTGGCTAAACGCAGGGTATATTTTTCTAACCCGCCACGTTTGCCAATGTTACTTTTTAAGAAAACGACGTTCACTCAAAACCTTTTACAACGATACCTGAAGGCTCAAAAAAGGCTTTGAGCTGAAAGGGCTTACCCTTCTCTGAAAGAAGCGAAAAGCGCTGCATATATTCGCGAAAGCGGATGCGTAAAGCCTGCTCACGTTGCGACTGCTGAGAGCCGATCATATCTTTGCTACTTGAAAGAAGCAGCTGGACATATTCCTCTTCAAGCGCTTGAGGATCTACAAACTCTACAGAGACCTGTAAAGGCTCATGCGGCTCTTTTCTTGCTGCGATGATCTCTACTTCAATATGGTTACGAACAATATCAAGAAAGAGGCGGCTTACGTCGTTGACATAAAGCGGGATTGTAAGTGCATAAAGCTGATCTTTTTCAACAATGCCATTTGTTGGAACAAGCGGGCTTGTTACAGGATTTATCGTAGATGCAGTAGCACGCGGATAGAACACTCGTACAGGTACATCGCAGTCAAGAGCGATAAGGTCCTTACGTAAAAAGTCTATGTGCAGGTTTTTGGCTTCGGGCCCATTTATTTCCTGCTTCATCGCATGCAAAAAGGGAATCTGCACCTTTTTCCATGAATCGGGCACATTAAAGCTCACTTCATCACCCTGCACAGTCTCATGGGCAGCTAGGCTGTTAAGCTCTTCAAGAGTTATGTCGTTGAGATCAAAGGTAAGTTCAATACCTTTAGCCTGCAGTGCTTTTACATCTTCTTCAGGACCGCTTACGATCTGCGAGAGCTTTTGTGGCCAAATATCTAAAAACTGATAGCCCTCTGGCGGCTCGCCCTTGGGATGGGTAATATAGATCGGCACCTTATCAGTAAGCTGCTTGCTTAGACGTAGCACAAATTCATTCTGAGAAAGGCTGGAGACGCTATGAATAAGGTCGATATCGGGATTTAAACTAACAAGATTTTTCTTTGCAACCTGGACAATCCACTCATCGGGCTTTCCTGCAGCGTCGATTACCACCTCAAAGTCGCCTGGCTCCAGCTTTTCGATTACATCCCTATTTCCGGTAAGAGTAAGCGTCAGTTTTCGATCCAAAATGCCATTTGGCATAAGGCCTCGAACGGTTTTATCTGCAACAAGGTTCACAACACGTATTGGCACGTGGGTAAAGGTACGTGTGGCGGTGATTGAGCTATGCACAAAAAACCAGATGCAGACAGCTGATAAGATTGCGATCAATTTGCGCTGGAAATTTTCTACAAATATCTTCTTTAGGAATCGTTCCATAATCATTCTTTCCAGGACCTCAACCACTCATTTAGAGATAACTTTGCTGCTATTTCTGACTTTGGCGGATTAAAGATGCTGCGCAAAATACCTTTAAAGCGGTCCATTTTGACGCCGCGTGTCATAATACCTTCGCGAGCGATACTCACCTTCCCTGTCTCTTCTGACACAACAATACTGAGGGCATCAGTAAGCTGTGTGATACCAAGAGCGGCTCTATGACGGGTACCCATTGATCGAGAAATCTGCGAGCTATCATCAGCAAGTGGCAAAATCACCGCCGCTGCCATAATTGTGGTACCGCGAATAAGCACTGCACCATCATGTAAAGGTGAACTTGCTGTAAAGATCGACTCCAAAAGCTCGGACGAAAACTGGCTATTGAGAACCACAGCGCGTGAAGCAAATTCATCTAAAGAATCCTGGTTTTCAAGCAAGATAAGCGCCCCTATACGACGCTCTGAAAGGCGATAGACTGTGTTTGTGAGGCTGTCTAAGAAGCGGTCAAATTCGCTCAGCTCTTCATACTTTTTACCCTTTACACTCAGTTTTGAGAGGGCAAGCCTAAGCTCTGGCTGAAAGATGATAAGCATAGCAATGATAGCCACGTTGACAAAGCTATGCATAAGGCTTTGCAGCACCGGAAAGTGAAGCCAACTTGCAAACAAAAAGAGTGCCAAAAAGACAATCACCCCGAGGACAAGATCCATCGCACGGGTATTCCAGAAGAAGGAAAGCAGGTAGTAAATCACACTGGCAATGAGAATAATTTCAACTGCCGGCACGATGTAGGGCACAAGCAACTGAAAACTCTGCATATTACCTCAAATTTACAAGCTCTGAAGTATAGGGTTTTTGGGGTTATTACGCAAACGCTCTGATTGCTCTAACGCCGAAGTATTCGTGCCCGTGCCCGTGCCCATGCCCGTGCCCGGTTTTTTCGCTCGATCCGATAGAGAAATTAAAACGCCCCTAATGGGGCTTTAACGGAAAAATTAAATAATGCGGGCACGGGCACGGGCACGCACACGGGCACGAATAATCCTACAGCTTACACGCTATTGCAAAGCCTACGACTTTTTCGTAGCAGAGGAGCAGGTGATCAACACCCTGCATCGCCCTATGAGGTTTTTGCTCTTTGGCAAGATTAAAACTTTCTGCAATATGATCTTTTGAGAGCCAAATTTCTTCGGGAAGTGCCATTTCATGCTCTCGCATCTTTTGCATCTCAAGCGCCCAGTACATCGAAGCTAAGTCAAGCCAATGGTAGGGCCAATGCATCTTTTCCTGCTCATAGCAGCCAATAAGGTGCGAGAAAAAGGCTCTATCAAAGGATGGGTTCTGGCAGATAAAAACAGCTTTACCCCGTACAATGCCAAGACGCTGGAAAAGAGCTGCAATCTCAGCCCCCACCTGTTTTTCGCTCTTGCCTTGGCTTAGGTCGTCCCATACAAAGCCATTTACCTGGAGGGCGCCTTTGTCACTTTTGTTCCAATGCTCTTCCGGCTGACAAATAATTGATTGATATTCAGCGACGTGTTGCCCCGTAGAGAGATCCACGACACGAATTGCTATCTCCAGCAGCTTATGCTGGTAGCTGTCTAATCCTGTAGTTTCTTGATCGAGAAATATGCCTAACATTTACAAAATCTTAAAAAATGGTTTCCAAAATTGTCTTGCTTGATTATAGTTGATGCAGACCTTATCGTAAAAGTTGATTTATGCAATTTTTTGCTGCAATTGAACGTATGCTTATTCGGTTTCGCTATCCGGTCTCACTTCCGGAAGATGTGGCCCACTCCCTCGGGGTCGAAATCGACAACTGTATCGGTTTTAAAAATTTTCTTAATGCATGCCGTCTTTCGCGTCCAACTCGTATTGCCAAATTTATGCCCCGCATGGAAGCCGAAAGGGCTTTTCATGGCGCCTTGCGTAAAGAGCGCTTTAGCTCAAGTAGCCTCTATTCCTTCTATTTTAACCAGGGCTGGCTCGAATTTGAGCTCCAATTCGACGCAAATTCCCTCTTACGACGTGTCTACGTCCACCACAAGCTTTTAGAAGGCTCAGGCATCTACGAACTGCAGCTTCCTATAGAAGACTGCTCACACCTGCAGGTCCAAAACGATTCCGCGGATAGCCTTTTCATCGCCTAAATAAGATTAAGTGCACCGCCTGCCCGGAACCATGAAATCTGCTTCTCATTATAGCTATGGTTAAGCAAAATCATCTCTTTCACACCATCAGCATGGACAATTTGAAGCTCAAGCGGCTTTTGCGGGCTGAAAGAATCCAAATTCACAAAATTCAGCCTGTCATTTTCGCCAATCTTGTCATAGTCACCAGGATTTGCAAATGTTAAGGCCAAAATCCCCTGCTTTTTTAAGTTCGTTTCATGAATGCGAGCAAAGCTTTTTACAATAATTGCCCTTGCCCCAAGATAACGTGGCTCCATGGCCGCATGTT
Source organism: Verrucomicrobiota bacterium (assembly GCA_018239765.1). GTDB lineage: Bacteria > Chlamydiota > Chlamydiia > Chlamydiales > FEN-1388 > SZAS-7. Next base: position 13,365 of record JAFEGT010000026.1, on the reverse strand, counting down.
CTCGAGATGAGCCTTCACCATAGTTTTCATCACCAACAGCGACCCAGCCAATATTGGCTTTTTTATAGTCACGAGCGATGGCGGAATAGCTATCTTCTGTATCATTCAAGACATTAAGCCCACGGCCCACAAGGTCCTTAAACGCATTTACTGCACCTGAAAACATATTATCTGAAATGCGGTCAAGATGGCCGCGATAGCGTAGCCATCTACCTGCTGGAGAAATATGGTCCGTGGTGCACTTGCCAGCAATTTTTGCAAGAACAACAAGATTTGTAAAATCGCCCTTCTTCCATGGCAAAAAGGGCTCTAAAAGCTGAAGACGTTCACTTGTTGGACTTACAATAACCTGCACATCTTTTCCATCTTTTGCCGGCTCTGTGTAGCCAACGAGGCCCGCTTCAAAACCCCGTTCGGGAAGTTCCCTTCCAGAAGGAGGTTCTAGGCGCATTTTTTTACCGTCGGCCGTTTCAAGTTCGTCAACAAGTGGATTAAATGACATTTTTCCAGATAGACTCATTGCAATGACAATCTCGGGACTTGCAACAAACGAATGGGTTCCGGGATTTGCGTCGTTTCTTCCTGAAAAGTTGCGATTATATGAGGTAAGGATGCTGTTTTTTTCACCAAAGGCAACGTCACTTCTCTTCCACTGGCCAATACATGGGCCGCACGCGTTGGCAAGCACAAGCCCGCCGATCTCTTCAAGCAGCTCAAGCTGCCCATCGCGAGCGATTGTGGCCCGCACCTGTTCAGATCCTGGCGTAATTGTCAGCGGACATTTTGCCTTTATACCTGCCTTAATAGCCTGTTTTGCAATACTTGCCGCACGCTCAATATCTTCATAGCTTGAATTTGTACAGGAGCCAATAAGTGCAACTTTAATTTTATCAGGATAGTCATGCTCCTCTACAGCTTTTGCAAGCTCATCTATCTTCCATGCCCTATCAGGCGAGTAAGGGCCATTTACGTAGGGAGATAGCTCTGAGAGGTTAATTTCGATCAACGAATCATAGTGTGCATCGCTATCGGGAGTAAAAAGCTCGTCCATCGTATCTGCAAGGTCTGCAACCTCTTTACGGCCTGTTGCTGCCAAATAGTCCCGCATGCGGCTATCGTAGCCAAAGATTGATGTGGTGGCGCCAACTTCAGCACCCATATTGCAGATGGTAGCTTTGCCTGTACAGGAAATTGACTTTGCGCCGGGTCCAAAGTATTCAATAACCGCGCCTGTGCCGCCTTTTACAGTAAGTATGCCAGCGACTCGCAAAATAACATCTTTTGCTGCTGTCCAGCCAGATAGTTCTCCTGTAAGCTTTACACCAATCACCTTTGGCATTTTAAGCTCCCAGCTCATTCCTGCCATAACATCGACCGCATCAGCACCGCCCACACCTATTGCCAGCATGCCAAGGCCGCCTGCATTTGGAGTGTGAGAATCTGTACCTATCATAAGGCCACCAGGAAAGGCGTAATTTTCAAGAAGCACCTGGTGAATAATGCCCGCACCTGGCTTCCAGAAGCCTATACCATACTTGTTTGAGACGCTTTTGAGAAAGTTATACACTTCGTGGCTTTCATGCTCTGATCGCTCAAGATCTTTTTTTGCGCCAAGTTCTGCCTGAATCAGATGGTCGCAATGGACCGAAGTAGGCACTGCCGTTTTATCGCGATTTGCCAGCATAAGCTGCAAGAGCGCCATCTGCGCAGTTGCATCCTGCATCGCCACGCGATCGGGCATAAACTCAACATAGCCGCTTGGGACTTTTACAAGAGGATCCGCCAAATGTGTGAAGAGGATTTTTTCTGTAAGCGTGAGCGGACGGCCCACTACCTTGCGAACGTGTGCAAGCTCACGTTTTTGTTTTGCATAGAGCTGTTTTATAAGATCAAGATCAAAGAGCATAATCACCTCCTCCTGATCTATACAAAATCAGCTCATATTAACGCGAACCTAAAATTGCAAAAGGTTTATCGAAGATGTTTTAAGGTACCCAACGCAAGTCCGGTACCAAAACCTACTGAAGCTAGGGTGCAGTCAACAAAAGTACTGTAGACAAAAGCACCAGGTCCAAAAACAATAAGTTTTGATGCATTTAGAACTGAAAAAGCTAAAAATGAGTAGATAGCAACTTTTGCAGCATCATCAAATTTTCCATCGAGAACCGCCAAGCCTGTAGCAAAACCGGCTCCAAGAGAACCTACGCGCTCAGTTGTTGTAATCAAAAAGCCAATCGCTGTTCCAGCAGCTGATGCAATGCGAAAAAAAAGTGATGATGACTCAACAACCTGTACAGTGGTATAAACACCAGCAACGGCGCCTAAGTTTGCTCCTGGCTGTGTAGCTGTAATCATATGAAATCCTTGGTTCAAAAATTGTGAAGCCATTCTACAAGAGTTGGATCTATTTGTGAATATTCAAGTGCGATATTATACAGATCAGCTAACGTTGGCTTATCAAGCTTCATAAGCTCTCGAAAAATGATATTGCCCTTGTTTTGTGCACGTTCAAGTGCAGATTCGTCTTGAACATTCTTACAGTGCTTATCAGCCCCCATCTCAAGCAACACAACCACTTCAAAAATACCAAACGTTTTATTATTCAGATAGTTTTGTACAGCATCATGCAGGGTTGAATTTTTGGTGATAGGGTGAACATAGCCAACGATTTGTGAATGCTTACCGTAAAAATTCTTTGTTTTTTCGTAAACATTCGTTGGATCATCCTCGAGTTGTGTAACAAAGTTCACAGAATCACGCTCAAAGGCAAGTCTAAAATCAGGCTTTTGTAAATGAGCAACAAACATCTTTTTGTCATGCTCTATTGCCATATGAAGCAGCTTTTCATCTGTTACAGCCTCGTCGAGAGTAAAAAGCGCGATAACCAATGAATCATCGGATTCTATGGCAAGCCCCCATGGAGTTTGTCCCAGATTATTTTCTACTTCCCTATCAGCACCAGCTCCAACAAGTGCTGCAATCAAAAAAATTGTACCTTCATAACAATCTGGTCTAATTCTCAGCATATTCACAGCAGCATGCAGTGGAATATTGCCAGTGATAGGACAGCGTTGCTTGATAAAACATGGGTTTTCTCGTAACCCATCACGTGCAGCTTGTAAACTGTGGCCATAGTAGAAATCAAAATTGCCAATGAGGTCAAGATTCGCCCTATCTTCTTCAGACTCAGCGGCAGCAGGGACAATATTATTGTCATTATTATTGTTATTGTTGTTATTGCTATTTTCGTACGTAAATAGCCTGTCGCGCGGAACTGCAGATTGCACGCCATTTAACGTCGCTGCCAATCGGGCCGTGGTTTCTTGAAGTTTTTGTCGTCCACTCGTTAAGTCCATTCTGTCGAGCTCTGCTGCCATTCGAACTATTTCGTCTGCTGAGACCGGCGAAGTACGACCTGGTGGTTCCATATGGGTAACTCCTTATTATATTTATAGTATGAAAAAAAGTTGGGAAAACGATAAGCCGGATTCTGTCTTCTGCCCCTTACGAAGCAGGAGGCAATCATTCATCTAGGAATACAGTCGCCTGTATTCTCGGGCGGCTCTTTAGGCACCTGCTGGAGTGCAGTGGATGTGCCTTGGCCTTGCTTTGGATAGGGTTTGTCATGCCTTGAGTTGCCTCAAGTGCAGCACCGTACAATACCGGTGCGTTTCAGCCTCTCTTATGCCACGAGGACATAAGTGGAATATTTTCTGTTACACTTTCCGTAGNNGTCTTTCACTGGTATCCTCTCCTCAAAAGTCCAGACTTTCCTCCCCTTTCACAAAGTGAAAGCAGCGATTGCCTGTCTTCCCAACAAAATATTTGGAGTGACTCACAATAGTTGAGTCACTCCATAACTTTTTACACTTTGGATGGTGTGCGACGGCGGCGGCGTGTGCCTTTTTCTTCTTCGGCAACGGCAATGTGCTCTTGCCAGAAGTGAATGCGGGAGCAGTGTTCACAGAACACAAGCTTTTCGCCTTTACGCACGAGGTTTTCGTGCTGTGCAGTGATCAGGATGTGGCATCCAGAGCAGCAGCGATTTTCGATTGGTACTACAACGCGGTCACGCTTGTTTTTGAGCAGCTTTTCATAAATTCGAAGAATTTCAGGATCTGCATGCTCTTGCATTGCATCGCGCTTTACTTTAATTTGAATGCCTTCGGCATTAATTGCTTCAATAGAAGCCAAGATTTCTTGCTCAAGAGATGCGCTGCTTGACTTTGTTGAATCGTATGTGGCTTTAAGGTTCTTTAAAAGATCCTCTTCAGCACCTTGACGATCATAAAGATCGCTTAAACGCTGCTCTTTGCCCGATTTTTCACGCTCTGTAGCGGCAATTTCGTGTGTAAGGGCGTTGTACTCTTCTACCTTCTTAACAACGTTTTGCTGACTTTCCAGTTTTTGTGTTTTCGATACAAGCTCTTGTACTTCAACTTCTGAAAGGCGGATCTGCTTTTTAAGGTCGATAACTTCGTTTTCCTTAAGGACAACCTGATTTTGAAGATCCTCGCGAAGCGTGCGGATACGTTCTAGTTCACTTTGTCGCTCACGCTTAAGGCGCATAAGGCGAATCATCTGGATGTCAAGTTCCTGTATATCAAGAATGACTTTAAGAGCTTCTCGAAGCATTGTTTATCCTTGGAAAAGTGTGTTTGGCCAAAAGGATACCTTACTCTTTAAAAAACTCTCAAGTAAAAAAGCACATTTTCTTGAAAATTAATAGCCCTTTGCTATAGTGCAGCCAAATGGAGGTTACATGGGAGCACTAAAGAATATTTTTAAAAAGGCTGACCAAGTGATTAGAAAGAGTCACCGACCTGAAAATAGCGCAAAGAAAACTAAAATTATTGTTACTTGCAACTGCGGGTTTCCTAATGGACTTTACTTGCGCGGCGAAGGAATTGAAGGGCTTAGCTGGGATAAGGGCACACTGATGACCTGCACAAAAGATGACGAATGGGTGTGGGAAACAGATGCTGACTTTGACAAAGGGCAAATTAAGGTTCTCATTAATGACAAACAGTACGAACTCGGTGATAACCATGAAATCGAGTGCGGTTCGTCCATCACATTTGCTCCTAAGTTCTGGTGAAAAAGTTCCTTGAGCAACAATCTGTAAAAAAACAGATTGAAGAACTTACCTGTTTAGTTGGCTTTGACGGCTTTATCGACAGCATCTACCGCGTGGTAAAGTGTCGTAAAACGGCAAGCGCTGTTTCCTACATGACAAAAATGGAGGAATTTTCAGACCGCATCATCCAAAGTCATGACAAAAGCACAAACCTTGAACTTGTGCTGCAGGAAACACGTCTCGGAGGTAACGGCCCCATACTTGCCAATGCACTTATAACTCTTGGCACACAGGTGTCGATTATAGGCGCACTTGGCACACCCGATATCGACCCGCACTTTTTACCACTTCAAGAGCGCGCTAAAAACTGCATCAGCATTGCTCCCAGTGGCAAAACTGATGCACTCGAATTTACAAATGGCAAAATACTGCTTGGAAAGCACCAATCGCTCCTAACTCTCGATGAAAAAGCCTTTATTTCTAAAAAGTTTATTGAGCTCCTGGCAAGCTCCACCCTCTTCGCATCTGTCAATTGGACTATGCTCTATGGCATGACAGAAGCGTGGAAAATTTTAGAAGCAGAAGTTCTCCCAACAATTCCCCAAAAGCCCTCATGGATGTTTGTGGACCTTGCCGACCCTGCCAAACGCACCGATGATGACATTAAAGAGGCACTTGAGACTCTTGGCAAGCTACAAAATCAGATCAAAGTGGTTCTCGGACTCAACGTTGCTGAAGCCGAACGAGTGGCAAAGGTTCTTCACTGCCCTGCTCGCGCCCAGGCAATCTGCCACACACTTGGGCTTGAACAGGTAGTGGTACATGCTATCGAAAGCGCCGAGGCATCTGATGGCAGTTCAACCAAAATAGTAAAAGGACCAGTTGTTACACCAAAGATTACAACAGGCGGCGGCGATAATTTTAATGCGGGCTATCTTCTTGGCTGCGGCCTTAACCTCAGGTTGGAGGAGTGCCTCTTACTTGCAACCTACACCTCCGGCTACTACGTAGCAAAGGGTAAGTCGCCGACAATGGCAGAGCTGATAGGCTTTTTGCCCTAACCATTCTTAATCTTAATCTTGATCTTGATCTTAATCTTAGTCTAAAAAAACAGATTAAGATTAAGATCATGATCAAGATTAAGAACTGCCTATTTTCCTAGATTCCAATTCACTACCTTGCTACCATCTATAGAAATCTCCTGAGGATCGAAATATGCAAACAAACTTTTTGGAACACTACCTAACGAAAAATCCAGAAGCGCGATCAAAAGCTGCTATTGCCTACCTTGCAAGCCTCGACTACTTAAGCAGCACCCATCCACATGTTGCAGAAAAGATCGTTCAAGAGCTTAAGGACCAACGTAGCTATCTTAAAATGATCGCCTCTGAGAACTACTCGAGCCTCAGCACACAGCTTGCCATGGGAAACCTCCTTACCGATAAATATGCAGAAGGCTACCCGTTTCACCGCTTTTATGCCGGCTGCGATAATGTTGACGCTGTCGAACATCAAGCCGAAGAATCCCTCAAAGCACTCTTTGGCAGCCAGGCAGCCTATGTGCAGCCACATTCAGGAGCCGATGCCAATCTCGTTGCTTTTTGGGCTATTCTCATTAAAAATGTGCAGTCAAAAGAGCTCGAAAAGCTGGCAAAAAAATCTATAGAAGAGCTTACAGCGGCAGAATATGAAACAATCCGACAGCAGCTTGTAAACCAAAAAGTGCTCGGCATGTCGTTAAACTCCGGTGGCCACCTCACTCATGGCTATCGCCATAATATCTCAAGCAAAATCATGAAAGCCGCCTTTTATGATGTTGATCCAAAGACAGAGCGCATTGACTACGCAGCGCTTATGCAAAAAGCAAAAGAAGAAAAGCCTCTTATACTTCTTGCAGGCTACTCAGCACATCCCCGTAAGATCAATTTTGCTAAGATGAAAGAGATTGCGGCAGCTGTTGGTGCAACGCTCATGGTTGATATGGCCCACTTTGCTGGCCTTGTTGCTGGTAAAGCATTTACAGGAGAATATGACCCCATACCTTTTGCTGACATTGTCACCACCACTACCCACAAAACACTTCGTGGACCACGTGGAGGCGCAATTTTATGCACGGAAGAGTACAAAGAGTTCGTAAACAAAGGCTGCCCTCTTGTGCTTGGAGGCCCACTTCCTCATGTACTCGCAGCAAAGGCATGTGCCTTTGAAGAAGCTCGCCAAGAAAGCTTTGTACACTACGCCCACAAGGTTATTGAAAACGCTCAAACGCTTGCAGAGGGACTTATTGAAGAGGGTTTTCGCCTCGTTACTGGCGGCACCGAAAATCATATGGTTATCGTTGACATCTCATCGCTCAATATTACTGGAAGACAGGCTGAAACTGCGCTGCGTCAGGCACATATCACCTGCAACCGCAACGCCATTCCGTTTGATCCAAACGGCGCGTGGTACACCTCTGGCATACGTCTCGGTACACCAGCACTCACAACGCTTGGCATGGGCAAAACAGAAATGAAAAAGATCGCCAAAATTATTGGCACGGCGCTTAAAAATACAAAAGCGGCAACTGCAGTAAACGGTCAACAAAGTAAATCACAAATTTTAACCGATGCACTTCTCTTTGAAAAACTTAAAGGCGAAGTGTCAGAACTTTTGCATGCACATCCGCTCTATCCAGAAATCGACCTTAGCGAACAAAATGCGTGCGTATCTTGCAGATAAAACGACAATTCGCTAAGACTATGAAAAGCTTTGAACATAAGGAATACCATGGCTCGCTACATTAGGAATCAAGAAGAAGAAAATCCATCAGAAGCTGCACAAAAACCCACAATGACACAGGATCGCATCGATCAGACGCTTCTTAATTCAAGACGCATTATGATCGGCAGAGCCTTTGATAGCGACCTTGCATCAGAGATCATCAAACAGCTTTGGTATCTTGAACTGCAAGCTCCAGGCAAGCCTATTCTCTTAGTAATTAACAGCCCAGGAGGCTCTGTAGACGCAGGTTTTGCTATTTGGGATCAGATTAAAATGATTTCATCCCCAGTAACAACACTTATTACTGGTCTTGCAGCTTCTATGGGTTCTGTTTTGTCGCTCGCTGCAGCACCAAAAAGACGTTTTGCTACGCCAATGGCCCGCTTTATGATTCACCAACCATCAATCATGGGCGTTATTCAAGGCCAAGCGACAGACCTCGAAATTCATGCTCGTGAGATTTTGAAGACTAAAGAGCAGCTTATTAGCATCTACACCCAAGCTACAGGCAAAAGTAGAGAAGTGATTGAAAAAGCCATCGACCGCGACACCTGGATGAGTGCTCAAGAGGCGCTTGAATTTGGCCACATCGACAAAATCATCACATCTTTTAAAGAGCTTGAATAAATGCAAACGAAAACAGAACTTCTTTCGATACCTGTAAGCCATTATTCGGGTTGCGGCAACGACTTTTTGCTTGTTGATAATCGCAATGGGCAAATTCCTGAATTAAGTCGAGACTGCATCAGCAGCCTCTGTTCAAAGGCAGGAGTTGATGGCTTTATTATGGCGCTGCATTCAAAGAGCGTTGATGTCGCAATGAAGTACTACAACTGCGACGGAACTGAAGCCGAAATGTGCGGCAATGGTGTACGCTGCCTTACGCAATTTTTACGCCAAAAGCGAGACTTTTCGCCTACAAAGTGGCTGCTTGAAACAGCACTACGCGACCTTGAAATACGCTGTGACGGTAAAGATGTTTCAGTAAATATGGGTCCAGTACATGACTACGGCTGGGATATTGCACTTGAGCATGAGGGAAAAACCTATCTTGCGCACCATCTGAACACGGGCGTTCCTCACGTCGTGATATTCGTTGATGACCTTGATGCTCTTGACGTAGAAAACGTAGGAAGATATTTTCGCTTTCACGAACGTTTTCAGCCACAAGGCGCAAACATAAACTTTGTAAAGGTTCTCGAGAACAACAAAGCTCAAATTCGCACCTATGAACGCGGTGTAGAGCGTGAAACGCTTGCCTGCGGTACAGGTGTAACAGCTGCGGGTCGCTGCCTGCAGAAGCTACACAATTTTTCATCTCCTATTACCATTAAGGTGCAGTCGGGAGAGTCCTTACAGGTGCTCTTTAGCGTGAACGATGGCAACATCGACAACGTCATCTTAAAGGGACCAGCTACTTGGATTCGCGACGGGATCATCGAGTTTGATCCTCAGTCACAAGACGCTACACTCCATCTATGAAACCACATGTCGGGCGTTTTTTACAGCATCTGCAGGTTGTAAAAAACGCATCCGAGCACACAGTGCGAAACTATGGCAACGACTTAAAATCACTTCTTGACTTTCTAGAGCTAAAAGAAACCCAGCAGGTAGATAAAGGTCTCATCCGCGAATTTTTGGCAGATCTTACAGACAAAAAATTGGCTCGAAGATCTATTGTGCGCAGGCTTTCTGCCATACGCAGCTTTTTTCATTTTTTACATAAAGAAAAGCTGATCGATACAAATCCAATGACTGATATCGACAGCCCTAAGCTCGAGCGCAAAATCCCCATTTCACTTACCTACGAACAGGTACAAAACCTCTTTAGCCAGCCTAATACTGATGACTTTATGGGACTTCGAGACAGGGTTATTTTAGAGCTCTTTTATAGCTCAGGCCTGCGAGTAAGTGAACTGTGCGCATTATCAAAGAAAGATTTTGACTTTGAAAAGCTTGAAATGCGCCTTCAGGGTAAAGGGCGCAAGGTGCGCGTGGTGCCAATTACAAAAAACGCCGCAGACTGGATCGCAAAGCTCCTTTCACACCCAAAGCATAAAAGTAAAACTGACGCCATATTCCTGAATCGTTTTAATGGGCGCCTTACAACCCGTTCTGTCGACAGGCTCTTTGTAAAATATTTAAAAGCTAGTGGCCTTGCAGCCCACATCACACCACACATCATCCGCCACACGATAGCCACTCACTGGCTTGAAAATGGCATGGATCTCAAAACCATCCAGCTGATTCTAGGCCATAACTCCCTTGCCACAACGACAATCTATACTCATGTGTCGACGACATTAAAGAAGAAGACCTATCAAGAGAGTCACCCTCACGGGACCCCTTCTTGATCTTAATCTTGATCTTGATCTTAATCTCTGCTATTATATCCTCATTATGATTACTTTAGACCAAATTTCAATGTCCATACCCGGCCGAACACTTTTTGAAGATGTTTCGTGCGGCTTTTCTCCAGGTAACCGCTACGGCCTAACAGGCCCAAATGGCGCTGGCAAAACTACCCTTTTTGGAATTATCACCGGTAAGCGCGAACCCACCAAGGGCTCTGTCGCAAAACCAAAACGCGTTGGCATTTTGCGCCAGGATATTCACGAGTTTCTCGACCTGACAACGATCAACGTAGTTATCCAAGGTAACACCAGACTCTGGAAAGCTCTACAAGAGCGCGACAGGCTGTATGAAGTTGAAATGACAGACGAAGTTGGCATAAAACTTGGCGAACTTGAGATGATCGTCGCCGAAGAAGATGGCTACATGGCAGAATCCAATGCCGAAACATTACTTTTGGGTATTGGCGTTCCTGCTCAGTATCATCATAGGCTCATGAAAGAGATTCCGCAGGATATGCAGTTTCGTGCACTACTCTGCCAGGCACTCTTTGGCGAGCCAGAAGCCTTGCTTCTTGATGAACCTACAAACCACCTTGACATGACCTCTATTGGCTGGCTTGAGCAATTTTTGCGTCAGTATCGCGGTACACTCGTTGTGGTCAGCCACGACCGCCACTTTTTAAATGCCGTTACAACGCATATTGCCGATATCGACTACGAAACTGTTATCATCTATCCCGGCAACTACGACGACATGGTAGAGACCAAAACCGCCGTTCGCGACCGTGCTACAGAAGATGCCAAATCGAAAGAAAAGAAAATTGCCCAGCTTCAGGAGTTTGTATCGAAGTTCCGCTCTGGTACACGCGCAAGCCAGGTTCAATCACGCCTTCGAGAGATGGAAAGACTGCAGCCACAAGAGCAGAAAAAATCAAACATCCAGCGGCCATATATACGCTTTGTCCCGTGCGAAAAGCAGTCTGGAAAAATCGTTCTTACCGCAAAAGATATCGCAAAAGCTTATGGCAACCACCAGGTTATCAAAGGCTTTTCGTTTGAAGTGCACCGCGGCGATAAAATTGCGGTGATCGGAAATAACGGCCTTGGAAAAACCACACTCTTAAAGATGCTAGCGGGTGTTTTACCACCTGATCATGGCACTGTAGAGCTTGGCCACAACGCTCTCATAAGCTACTTTGCTCAAAACCACGAAGAGTCGATTGATAAAAAAGATCCGTCCAACCTCTTTGACTGGCTTAAAGCTCGTAAAAGCAATGTATACGACACCGAAGCCAGAAGCGTACTTGGCAAAATGCTCTTTGGCGGCGATGATGCTTTTAAACGTGTATCCAACCTTTCTGGTGGTGAAACTGCTCGTCTTATTATTGGCGGCATGATGCTTGCTGATCATAACCTCATCATCTTGGATGAACCAAACAACCACCTTGACCTTGAAGCTGTTTCTGCTCTTGGCTGGGCCCTTGATGAGTACAAAGGTACAGCAATCGTTGCCAGCCACGACCGCGACCTTCTTGATCGGTTTGCCAAAAAGCTCATTATCTTCACAGACAAAGGCATTGAATTTTTCGATGGACCTTTAGAAGAGTACTTGGCAGTCCAAAAGAGTAAGTCTTAAAGACTCTTAATCTTGATCTTGACGGTTAAGACTCATTTACGATACGGTGCGAATTTACCAGAATACGAGGTAGAGTATCGTGTCGTACTACAAACCACTTTTTGCGCTTTTTGTAACACTTGCAGCTCAGTGCCACTCAGCTGTTAATCCAGAATATGTTTTCCACCAAAAAGAGGTAAACGCAACAAAACTTGGTGAAGATGTAGCAGTTTACGCATACCCACTTGTATCTATGGGCCTCTTGCGTCAGCGTGGAATATATGCAGCAACTCCAGGCCAACATCAAGCCCCTATCAACCAATTTGCTCATGAGCTGACACAGCCCACTCCCCTTACAACAAGAGCCTTCCCCTGCATCGACACACTCTCATCTACTGCATGGCTCGATCTTGCACATGGACCAATGGTGCTGCAAATTCCCATCTCGCATAAGCGCTTTTATATGTTTGAGCTCTTCGATGGTTGGACAAACGTTCTAACTACAATAGATACAAACACAGCGTACGCGCGCAACTTTTTTATCTATGGCCCCAATTTTAAAGGCCCTCTGCCAAAAGATATGCTCCACATACGCTCTTCAACTAACATTGTCTACATTAATGGCATGACACAATGTTTTGGGCCTGGTGACTACGAAAACATAAATAAAATCCAGCAAAGCTACATGCTCGTGCCTTATAATCAATTTGGAAGGCCCTACACAGCTCCTTTTGCAAAACTTCCAAGCCTGGCAGCTACACGTGAAGCCTCTTACGACCAGATTAACGAAATGAACTCCACAAGCTATTTTAACCGCTTTGCAGATCTTTTGCGCATAAATCCACCTGGTCCCCAAGATGTGGCCATCTGCAGAGCTCTTGATGACCTTGGCCTTTGCCCTCAAGAGACCTTCAACACAGAAAAAGTGAACAGAAGCCTTGAAAATGGGCTTGAGTATGGCCTCATAAATGCACGTCAAAAGATCGAACGAGGCTATGGATCAGTGTACACAAAGCGTAACCGCTGGGAGATGATACTACGTAAAGAGAGCGACTTTGGCACCGACTACATGAGACGCGCCTTTCTTGCTCGCGCGAGTCTACCTGCAAGTTTGTCGCAAAATATACTCACGATGTCAATAGATGCAGACCGCGACGGTAATCGCTTTCATGGCACACAAAAATACCTCTACCATATTCCACGATGCGATCTACCTCCTGTAGGAGCCTTTTGGTCCCTTAGCATCTACAACGATGTGGATATGCTTGTAGCCAATCCAGCTAACATTTACGCAATACAGTCCTTCTCTGATACGCTGCATTACAACGAAGATGGCTCGTTAGATATATGGATCCAGCAAGAAAAGCCCCACTCTACAAAAGCAAACTGGCTTCCCTGCCCAAACAATGGCTACACACTTGTCTTTAGGCTTTATAAACCTGCAGATAAAGCGATTGATGGCAACTGGACTCCACCCCAGCTGAGATGCTTAGATCCGTTTAGTGATTAAATTCGCATTTTTGGCCTTATTAAAGGCCTGAAGGGCCGACATATCA
>JAFEGT010000025.1:32790-47648 GCA_018239765.1 Verrucomicrobiota bacterium | reverse complement strand
TGGCAGGGTTGTAGTGCTTTTTGCAGCACCCTGTGCGAGCGACTTGAACTCTTGGCATATTCTTTCAGCACGCTCAAAGCTCATGCCAGCCAGGTTGGATGAAAACTTGAGCGGCTGGCCAGTCTTTGCAGAAACCACCTGGTATTCTCTAGAATTTGTTGGATGCTCTTGAACTTCAAAAAATTGCTGATTTGCTGGGTTTGCCCCAGAACCGCCTATAGCTGCCATAATAACACCCCTATACTTCTAACTTAATTATAATAATTATTTATTTATTTTGATAGAGGAGAGATTTTCTGTCATTTTCCCTCTGAAACTGATTCCCTCATATTCCATTTTTTGATATCCTATCACGCACATAAGAAGGATAACCCACATGTTTGCCGCCTTGTCGGATACATTTCGTACAGTCTTTTCCAAGATAGCTGGGCAGAAAAAACTCACTGAAGATAATATCTCAGAGGGTTTAAATGACGTTCGCCTTGCGCTATTAGAGGCCGATGTACAGTACGGCGTGGCTAAAACCTTCATAAAACGGGTAAAAGATAAGGCCGTTGGCGAGAAAATTACCGACTCCGTAAGTGCCTCACAGCAGTTTGTGAAGATTGTTCACGACGAACTTGTAGCTCTTATGGGAAACAACGAAGAAGAGCTAAAACTCTCGCAAAAACCAGCCTCTATACTAATGTGCGGCCTGCAAGGATCCGGTAAGACCACTCACAGCGTGAAATTAGCCAATTTTCTTAAGAAAAAAGGCCGTTTTAAAAGCCCCTGTGTGGTCGCATGTGACCTTCAGAGGCCCGCTGCACGTGAACAGCTAAAAACCTTGGCAGCACAGTGTCAGATAGCGTGCTTTAGCCAAGATGACGTAACAGACCCTATCCAGGTAGCCAAAAACGCCCTTAAAAAGGCGCAAGAGTGCGGCTGGGACCTGATGATTTTTGATACTGCAGGAAGGCTCCATATCGATGAAGCCCTGATGCATGAGCTTGAGAAGATGAAAGAGCTGATAAAGCCAGAAGAGACCCTTCTTGTTGTAAATGCAGCAACCGGCCAAGATGCCATAAAGACGGCTCAAAGCTTTAATGAAAAGCTCAAAATATCAGGCACAGTACTCTCAATGCTCGACGGCACCTCAAGGGGAGGCGCTGCCATATCGATTCGCGAAGTTACCGGCATGCCCATTAAGTTTGAGGGTATAGGCGAGAAAATAGACGACATTCAGGTATTTAACCCTACCTCTATGGCGGACCGCATACTGGGTATGGGCGACACCATAAACCTCGTGCGTAAAGCCGAAGAGTTTATGGACGAAAAAGATGCTGCTGCAATGGAGAAAAAACTCCGTTCAGCTACCTTTACCTACGAAGACTACCTCAAGCAGATGCAGATGGTAAAGAAAATGGGCTCAATGAAGAGCATCCTTGGCATGCTGCCAGGTATGTCTAAGCTCAAAGAGCTTGATATCGACGATAGAGAAATCTTTAAAGTCGAGGCAATAATCTTATCAATGACACCCGCCGAACGCAGGGAAGAATGCGAGCTGCACATGGGCAGACGCCGCAGAATCGCTCGCGGAAGCGGAACCTCTATTGATGATGTAAATCGCTTGTTTAAATCGTTTAAACAGGCAAAACAGTTTTTTAAAAATGTTCCAAATATGAAACAACTCGAGAAAATGCTCGGAGGAAATGCATGGCGTTAACAATTAGACTTAGAAGTCAAGGTACCACAAACCGCGTGATGTACCGTTTAGTAGTAACAGACAGCCGCTCACCAAGAGATGGCAAATACCTAGAAGCTCTCGGCTGGTACAATCCGTTTGGTGCAGACGATGCAACACGCCTTTGCTTTAAAGCAGACCGCGTACAGCACTGGCTCAACAACGGCGCGACCATCAGCGAATGCGCAGAAAGCCTTGTAAAACAAACAGCACCTGCTATAATCAAATCGCTTAACGAACGCCGCCTGGCTGCTGCTGCAAAAAGACGCAAGCGCCGCGCTGGTAAAAAAGATGCGACTAAAGCTGTAGCAACTAAGAAAGTAGCTGCAAAGAAGAAGTAATTTTGGATATCGATATTTTGTGTCTATTCCCCGAGTTTTTCTCTGGGCCGCTTGATGTAAGTATGATTAAGCGAGCACGAGATAGGGGAATACTCAATATCGATGTCATAGATATCCGCCAGTTTTCGACCGAGCGTTTTCGCAAGGTAGATGACAGACCCTACGGCGGAGGACCAGGAATGGTCATGATGGCAGACCCGGTAGCATCGGCAATCAGATCTCGCAAGAGAGCTGAAACAAAAACGATCTACCTATCGCCACAAGGGGCAACACTAACAGCGAGAAAGTGCCGCGAACTGGCACATGAAAAACACCTTATACTGCTCTCTGGGCATTATGAGGGTATCGATCAACGAGTGATCGATAGCGACGTAGATGAAGAACTCAGCATTGGCGACTATGTACTGACTAACGGAAGTTTAGCGGCGCTTGTGCTTCTTGATGCTGTATCGCGCTTTGTACCTGGGGTGTTAGGAGATGAAACAGCAAGCCTCTACGACTCATTTGAGCAGGGGCTGCTCGATTGGCCGCACTACACGCGGCCAGAAGAGTTTGAAGGCAAAAAAGTACCAGAGGTGCTTATTTCAGGCGATCATGCCAAAATAGCACGCTGGAGGCTAAAAGCCGCAGAAGAAAAGACAGAAAAAGTTCGTCCTGATCTCTGGAAAAAATATCAGGACCAAAAGTTACAATAGGAGAGTTACAAATGAGCAAACACAAAGTGATTCAAGCACTGGAACAGAAGCAGATCAAGACAAATATCGCAGACTTCGCAGTTGGCGATACAGTATCTGTAAAGATCCGCATTATCGAAGAAGGTGGCAAAGAGCGTCTTCAGACATTCCAAGGCACAGTGATCGCACGTAGCGGCACAGGCGCATCAGAGACATTCTCTGTACACCGTATCGCTTATGGCGAAGGCATGGAGCGCGTATTCTACCTTCACAGCCCACTCGTTGCAAGCATCGAAGTGGTCCGTCGTGGTAGTGTGCGTCGTAGCAAACTCTACTACCTCCGCGGTTCATCCGGCAAGGCTTCAAAAGTCAAGAGCCGCTTTTCTACTACATCTTCTGACTCAGCAGAAGCTGCATCTCAACAAGAGTTTGCAGCAGATGTCTCAGCTTGAGATATTTGAGAAAAGTGCTAAAAGTTTGCCCGATGCTCTTGTAGAGCATGAGCTTCTGTTATGGAAGCGCGGGCAAAAATATATTGCAGGCGTAGACGAAGTAGGACGCGGGCCACTAGCTGGCCCTGTTGTCGCTTGTGCCTGCATCCTCCCAAAGGGTGTCATTTTTCATGGCATCAAAGATTCCAAATTACTGCCCACAAAAGAACGTGAGCGGCTTTGCCACTTTCTCACCACACATCCCGATGTACATTGGGCCTTGGGCACTGTTTCGCATGAAAAAATCGACGAAATCAATATCCTTCGCGCATCGCTTCTTGCGATGAAGTTGGCAGTGGATGCTCTACCCATAAAGCCCGAATTTGTGCTCGTTGATGGTCGCGATAAACCTCCAATAGAGTTTGAATGCCGAGCCATCATCAAGGGCGATACCCTGAGCCAATCTATAGGAGCGGCCTCAATCATCGCCAAGGTGCACCGCGACGCTAT
Organism: Verrucomicrobiota bacterium; assembly: GCA_018239765.1. Classification (GTDB taxonomy): domain Bacteria; phylum Chlamydiota; class Chlamydiia; order Chlamydiales; family FEN-1388; genus SZAS-7. Next base: position 43,969 of record JAFEGT010000025.1, on the reverse strand, counting down.
GATGGATGAACTTCACAAAGAATACCCACTCTACGGCTTTAACAAGCATAAGGGGTATGCGACTCAAGAGCATAAGCGCGCCATCGAAAAATATGGCCTCTGTCCAATCCACCGCAAAAGCTTTACCAGCAAACATTCCGCCATCGAACAGCCCACGCTATTCTGATGCCCTACCTCTCGCCCTTGCCCCTGCCTGTGCCCCTCCCCTAGCAGTGAGCAATTGTGTCAACTCAAGAACAATTTTCCTCTTAATCTTGATCTTGATCTTAATCTGTTTTTCTCTGAGCCCAAATGTATAGGAACTTCAAGTGGGTCTACCTGCTTTCTCCTAGGGGAAAGCAGGTAGACCCACTTGGAATTCTGAAAATTACGATAACGTTTGGTAAAACAGTTAAAACATTGAAGCAAACTTTTTTATATGCTATAATAATTCCTTTTTGTAAGTGGGGTATAATGAATGCAATAGTTCCTGTAATTACCGGTTCTGCAGATAGTTCTATTATTCTTAATGAGAATGTAGCGAAATGTACTACTGAAGAATTTGGCAATAAATATCGCAGGCTTGTAGAGCTTGACGCTCTTTGCAAAGCTACCAAACTAGATGGGGTATGTGTGCCTCCTGCGTTTGGATTTTCAAAGGAATTTCTTTATAAAATACTCAAAAGTCAGACTCCTGAGGTATTTACATTGTGGGATAAGCTTGCTGAGCTCTATACAACTCGCGAGTCTCAACAAGAGGCAAAGGCATTTCTTGTGCGCTCTGACGTGCAAACCCTTATTAAGTCCATTCAAGATCAGATAACAACAACATTTACTGCTCTTGCAGACAATGAAAGCGTGCTTAAAGAGTTGGGCTTAGGTGATAATTTTCATACCTACCTCTCTTCAATCAAAGGCCATCTGATGGTGCGAAGCTCCGGCGATGAAGACACTTGGTATGCCAATGCCGGAGGAAATATAAGCATTGCATATGTGCCGCCTATCTATAAAGATGTATGCATATCTACAGGAAAAGTCGTTGCTTCATTCTTTGGAGCTGAATCGCTTCTTAACCGACTAAATGCAAAAGCAAATCCATTTGCCCAGGAGCCAATCATTGCCATCTGTTTGCAGCAGCTTGTTGGTGAAGATGAGGAAGGCATACCTGCTGCTGTTGTTCTCTTTACAAATGAGCCAAGCTATGGAGGTAACGATCGCTTCCGAATAATGACCCTTAGCGCATCCTTTGGACATGGTGAAGCGGTTGTAGGCAATAGAGGAATTCAGACCGATTCCTACTATCTTGTAGAATCTCGTGTAAATCCAAACGAGGTGTATACACTATCCAATATTAAAGACAAAAAAGAGCGTCTAGGGCCAGGTTTACAAAAGACCGCGAACTCCCAAGCGCTTCAGACAACCTCTACTCTGTCTGAAAGCATGCTGAAGAAGCTCTATATATTAGGCAAAAGGGTTGAGGAATATTATAAGGGTAAGCCATGCGATATGGAGCTTGTCATAAAGAACGACATCATCTACCCAGTGCAGGTGCGTCCTATAAACCGAGCTGCCTCTACACCTACCTATATCGATCCCGTAAAAAGGGCAGCGCTTCCACACAGTCCAGTTCTCAAAACGTTTTATGGCAACAGCCAGGTTGTAGGTACAGCCTGTGTACAGGTGCTGAAAAATGCAGAAGAGCTTGTTATCGCTCCTACCTTGGAAGAGGCTGAAAAAGGCTTCTACCTTGGCAAAGACAAAGTTGTGCTGTTTCAACAGCCAGAGCCGCAGGAGTCGCACTTTGTGGTGAATTTTGCTGGAATGGGGGTGCCCTGCATTCAGATTTCAAATATTGAAGAGGTAAAATCTGCTCTTCAAGATGAAGAGAAGGAGTACATACTCGTTGTCGATGTTCAAGAGGGCTCAGTCACACTATGGGATAACAGGGTAGATGTGAACTTATGTATAAGTCAAGGCTACTTTAGCCATCCAGCCCCGCTTTCAATCACATTGTCAGAAACTAAACTGCCTCCACTAACACGCACAAATCCCAAAGTTGTTGAAGAGCTAAAGACCCTTATCACGAATGTAAAAGCCTCTAGTGTTACTACACAAGCAGTCGAGATATTAAAAAATCATCCCGAGGTTGCAGGGTTTACAGCGAAGAGAAAGAGTTTTAAGACAGCTCTTGCTTCATCGATGACGCCTCGCTGTATACAAGCGCTTCGCATGACAAAAGCACTCGATAAAGCCTTGCAGAAGGCGTTTCAAGAGGCAATGGTTAAAGTGCCAGATCGTCTTGAATCACTCTTTCGTATAAAAGTACTACAGCAGCTACTTTTAGAGCCAGATGCACAAGATGGCTCTTTAGGAAGGCTTTCGCTTGCAACTGCTGAATCTCTCTTTTTAGATATGCAGGCAATTAGCAGCCAGGTGAAGAGGCCTGATATGTGTCTTGAACAGCTTGATCTTATTTTGGATGCTAATGAGATTCCTTTGGAGGAGTCAAAGAGTCGCTGGATGAAATTTGTAGGCGAGTTGAATGAGTCTGAAGCCGAACGGAAGCCCTTTTTTGAGCTGCTTGATCTTTTAAGATCTACGCGCTCAATTACAACGTGGATTACGCTTACATTCAATAACGAAGTATCAAATGTAGTACAAAAGGCTCTTGATGGGATTGAAGAAGATGAAAAGGTGCTTTTGCATAAACTGCAAAATGATGCCGAGGCTGCCCGACAGATGAAGGCCCATTTGACTCCCTTTAGCGATGAAGAGTCATGCCTTCAAACATTAGAAAAGGTGGGAGAGCTCATTGAACCCTACGAATCAGAAAAATTGCTCACTCAGCTCAATGCTCTATTTGCAGCAGGGAACTTGGCTCAAGTCCTGATTGCCCAAAAAGCACTGATTGAGATTATCGACCTATTTGATAAGACAATCAAAACCATAAAAATGTCTTCAGGTCTGAGTGAAGAAAGAAAGAATGCACTTTTTGTAGTCTTTGTAAAAATGTTTTTTGGGTTTTTTGATGAGTGGATGAAGTTCTTATTGACTGATGATCCAACAGAAGAAAATTCGATCTATATGTTGGGGCTTCGCTATATTGTTGAGAATCTTAAAAGAGATGCCAATTCATTGCTCCCCTCAGATGATTTTGAAGTGGCTCCTGCACTCATGTTTGCAAGAACCGACTTAAGCAGGCATAAACCACAGACGTATGAAGATCTTTTCACGCTTGTGCATCAAAACCTTTTGGATGTTGTGGCGGCGCTTGCTGCCAAGGCTATTTCATGTGAGGCTTTAAAAAAGTTACCTCTTCCAGAAGTGTACAAAAGAGCACTTGATTGTGTGCCAGCTCTTGGAAGATATCAGCTTTTAGGGGTAGATATTACAGCGAGCGGATTTATTGCCTCCTTCAACTTGCCTATTCGTAATCACAGCTCTACATTTGATCTTGTGGTAGACGGGGCGACTAAAAGCAGCTATCTGCATTTTAGATTTTTGGGCCAGGCAAGAGGCAGGTGGGATGTTATACGTGCACGCCTGGCAGCACTCAGTATTGCTAAGCAAATAAACCTTGTAGAGACACCGAAATGGTCCTACAACGGTCTTTCATGCAAACTAGAACTTACTGAAAATACAGTAGAAAATTCCTTTGCAATTATAAAAACAGGCGTTGAAATTAGCCTTGAAACAGTTCAGGTTACAGATAGGTTGCCTTCATCTAAGGAATGCCTTGAGCCGCATATTGCCCGCGCAAATGATATAACATCTCTTTTAGTGTTATGTCGAAATGGTGTTGCGATTAAGGATATGGTAGAGGCTGGCTTAGATCCACAAAAGGCTCATGAGCTTCTTGAACACATCAGTCGAAATGGTGAATCTGTTGCAGTAAAGCAAAATGCCCTAATGTATATTTATCAGAAGCCTGCAGTTGATCACATTGATGTTTTACTTAAGCTTGTAGGGCATAGAGATCTTTCAATTTGTAATGGTGCACTTGATAACATTCTTACACTTCTTGTTGATGGTTTACTAACCAGCTATCTAAAACCAGTTTACGAGGGGATAGTGGATTGTAGTGTAAGCCGTTCTCTATTTGATCGACGCCTTGTACTTTCGGTGTATAATGAACTTATAAAACGAGGTCTTGACTGTTATGAAGATGCCTTTAAAGCAGCAGAGCCGGTGGTTGCGATACCTTCTCACTTTGTGGAGCTCACAGATCTCTATCTGACCTTAATTAAGAAGAAGCAGTACAGGAAAGAAATTTTTGATCGTGCCTCAGATATACAGGCTGTCTGGAATGGAAATGGTCAAAAGCATGCCGAATCAATCTGGAAAGCGCTTTTAGAAGAGAATGCTGCCGAGTTTAAACAGTACGTCGCAACTTCCAGTAATAAAGATTATCTCACCAAAAAATACCTAAGTAGCATTCAGTAACTGCCACCGAACAGCCCACGCTATTATGATGCCTTGCCCTTGCCCCTGCCCTTGCCCGGAATATTTTAAGTTTATTTCCTCTAGAGCCCCTTTAGGGGGCGTTATAATGTCGCCCTCAAGAGGGCTCTAGCTGAATAATTGAAATTAGCGGGCAAGGGCACGGGCAAGGGCAGGGGAAAGGAGTAATGAACGCTCTTGATCTTAATCTCTATTTTGCGTATGACTATGCTTTAGCTTAGGGGGAATTATGACATCAATCACAGTACACCGCACAGTCACGCTACCAGAGACAATTGAAAAAGAGTGGGTAACAGCACCATCCGATGCAACTCAAAAGAGCTACACAACCTATTATCATAAACGTAAGCTCTTACCGGAGTCTGAGGGCTATTTAAGCTGGCTTGGACGCGGCTTAGCAAAAGGCGTTATCGGGGCTGTTCAAAGCACTGCCTTTGTATTTTCTGGCTGGGCAGGTTTTGGTGTAAGCACGCTTACACGAAATGATGTTATCTATCGTGGCGGGGCAGAAGTGGCCCAAATGGTGCATGCCTATTGGGTGGCAGGTACCCGCGTACCTGTTGATCACGATCGTACAGATAAAGCAATTGACACTCTTCGTCGCATCGAAAACTGTCAAAATGCTGATGACTTTATTACCCGCATTCAGCAGATCTATACTAAGTGGCTCATGGCATCAAAGGGATCAGCCGATCTCATGAAGGTTCTTGCATCAAATGTAGAAACAGCAATAAAGATGGATGCTATTGTCACCTATTTACAGCGTACAGTAGAACTTAAAGGGTTTGAAAAGCTCCGTTACAACAACGGTAAAGAGCTTTATTACACAATTGTATTACTTGCTGAAAAGGCTAAAATTACCTAGCCAATAACAGTAAAATGCACATTCACTTTATTTAAAAGATATGTTACACTGGATCAACTTTAAAAAGAAGAAGGTCCACGATGTTTCATTTTGACCACGCTCCACAAGAAATAGTAGCTTCTATTTCAAAAAAAACAGAAGAGCATCTGCTATGGCATGGCATTGCACAAACAGGATGTAAGCCAGGTAGCCTATCACGTACACAATCGGGGGATCTTCTCGCTGTTTGGTATGGTGGAGGGGAATTTACGGGAGATGAATCGGAAGAAACGGTTCTTTGGTTTGCAAAGTACTCGGAAGGTAGCTGGACTAAACCTACATGCCTCTACAAAGAAAGTGGCTATCATATCTGGAATCCAGTCTTCTTTAGCATGCCTGACGGAAGATTACTTCTATACTTCCGAAAATTTGCACCTACAGTTCCAGAGCCACAAAAAGAAAAATATGGCGTGCGCAATTTTACCTACCACGTGATGTCATCATATGACAATGGAGAAAGCTGGAGCGCCCCGGATCGGCTTGCCGATGGTGTACTGCCACCTAGCAAATCATCACCGCTCATAACAGGGGATGGCACATGGATCTTTCCTTGTGCTGAAGGTGGCTCAGCCTACCTTCAAATTTCAGACGATGAGGGCAAAAGCTGGAAGCGACTTCTTATCGGCAAGGAGCTCACTGAGCCTACGCTAGTACAAGCAAAAGACGGAACCGTACATATTTTTTTACGTAACCGCCAAAGAGACGCAACAGACCGTTTTATTATGCATGCGACTTTTAACCCTGAAACGTCGGAGCTATCTCAACCCAAGCCCACATCGATGCCAAATCCAGATTCTGGTATTGACGTTATTCGGCTAGAAGATGGAACGCTCGCACTTGCAGCAAACCCCAGCCACACTTCGCGTTCGACGCTTGCACTCTACCGCTCTTGCGATGAGGGCATAAGCTGGAGCCTTATTTGCACGCTAGAAAATGGCGTAGGCGACTTTGCCCAACCATCTCTTCTGCAATCTGCCAATGGCAACATAGAGATACTCTACTACTACTGGCCACTAGATTTACCAGTTAAAAACATTAAGCATGTTTCTGTTCAAGCCTATTAGAAAGGCTTTTGTTCCCAAAGGGCAAATGCAATATTATATAGATACCTGTTTGATCAATAGGTATTTATTGTGCTTTCTTCACCAGTATCCGAAGAGCGTATGGCGCAAAAAGCGTGGTACATACAATCACAAGGATCAGTGAGGTGTAAATATCTTCTGCATACACACCGGCACTAAGACCGATGTTTGCAAAAATAAGCCCAACCTCTCCTCGAGGGACCATCGACATTCCCACCATCAGTTTAGAAGCAACAGCTTGTCTCCGCTGCAAAAAGCCAGAAAAAAGCTTGCCTGCCACAGCAACAACAATCAAAGATGCCGTTAACAGCCAGATGTAGCCAGAGGCCCAGTCTATTGTGCCCAGATCAAGAGAGAGGCCTATACCCACAAAAAATATAGGTGTAAAGAGATGCACTATAGGCGCCATCTTTGTCTCTACCTTATGGCAAAATTCGGGGTTTGCACGAAAAAAGCTGCCAAAGGGTAGAAAAAAGTGACGCGATAGGGCAAGTCCCGCCGCAAATCCTCCCAATAGCTCAGGTGCACCAAGCTCATGCGCAACCCAGGCAAAAAAGAGAATAAGTGAAATTATCGCAGTAGGCAAAAGGCCAGGAATTGAGCTTTTCTCATCCCATTTTTGGATGGTAATCGATGTGAGCTTCGCTGCAACTGGCGCCACAACAAGGTAGATAAGTATAAACAGTAGCACACGCACGGCATTTACCCAGTCTACAGTTCCTGCAGTTGCAAATTCGTAGAGCACCGAAAGCAGTATGATGCCTATGATATCATCTAAAACGGCAGCACCCAATACTACCTGCGCTTCTGGGCTCTCTTGCTTTTTAAGGTCTCTCAGCACACGCAGGGTAATTCCTATGCTTGTTGCAGTTAGTGTGCTGGCAATAAAGAGGCTCGGCAATAGTCCTAGCGAAAAGAGGCTATATGCCACACAAAAGCCGCCGACAAAGGGCATAACAATGCCTCCAAGCGCCACCATAATGGAATTTAACCCAGAGGATATGAGTCTATTTACATCTGCCTCTATGCCAACTTCAAACAGCAGCAGTATTATACCAACCTGCGCAAGGAGCTGTATTGGCTCTGTGAGCGAAATCCAGCCCAAAAGGCTTGGCCCCAAAATAATTCCCGCGCAGAGCTCTCCTACAACAGTAGGTATTTTGCACCAGTTGGCAAGTTCACCTGCAATGCGGGCGCTCAAGAGAATCAGTACGATCTGTAGTAAAAAGAGGTGTGTTTCCATCTTTTCACCCTAAACCAACCAAGCTTTTTCTAACACCGCAAAATGAGCTTTCTATAGTAATCCTCATTCTATGCCATAGTCTTAAAGCCAAGATGACACTGTCTGATCTTTCAGTAGTTCAACTCCCTCGCTGAGTTTGACAGATAAAAGCAGGTGCGTTAAAGTAAAAAAAAATAATAGAGGGGAATGAAATGATACCAAACGACATTAGAACAAGTCAAGATGCTATCGCACAGTACGAAAAAGGCCTTCTAAAAAGTGAAAAGCCCATTCTCATTCTACATAATGGCGTTCTCAAATGCGTTCAGAAGAACGATGTTAAAATAAGAATCTCCGAACACATCAAAGCAATTTTTAACAAAGATCATTCAATACCGAAAGAAGGTCAAATCACACTTAGCGTGGTTGATATCATTAAATCATTCTTCGGAAAGGGCCCCGCAAGTTTCAAACAAATTGCTCAATTTTGCGGACAGAAAAAAATCGGTGGCTGTTTACTCACTCAAGCTCTTTGTCAGTACAATAAAACACACTGGCTTTGGAAGAAAGTTTCAAGTAAGGATCAGATTGCACTGCAGCTAGATGCATTGATTACCTATTTTAAGAATCCAGAAATGATCGAAAAGGTGCTCAATGGTAGAAACACCGATGATATTGTGACAGTTCTTGAATCAATCCGCGATAATAAGCCCCTGACACAGCAGCAACAAGATAGTATTTTTCCTATACTTTTCTGCCAATCGATAGGACTTCATTTTGATGAACTCGCTGAAAAATTTCTTAATGAGGATATTGATGTAAATCGTAGAGGCTTCGATCAAGCAACACCTCTTCATATAGCTGCCGCAGCAGGAAATGAAAGGTTAGCAAAAATATTGCTGTCAAAAAAAGCGGACTTAAGCGCCCGCGATGTGTTCGGTTTTACCCCATTTTTAGCTGCCTGCAGCTATGGTAATGAAAAAATGGTTAAGCTCCTGCTCAAGAATGGTCCAAAATCACAACTCTATGATACAGATAATAACGGCCGTACAGCTGCAGAGATTGCCAAATCAACATACAACTACCACATTGAAGATCTAATCAAAAAAGCCATTTAACAGATCTTTTAAGCACCCGCTATCTAATATCCAACAACAATGCAATTCATCTTTAAGCAAGTTGTGACAATTACTGCTTGCCTGATCAAATCCCATATTTTTGGTTATATGGAGCTGCACTTTATCCGGGAGGCCAAGAAGTCGAATAAAGATTCGTAATTTTGAAAAAATAAGGTGATCTATACACTCGTTAACGGTATAAAAAATCACTAAAGGCTATTTATATGAATCCAATAGGAACAACTACATCTTTCGCAACTGTCACCTCACCAATAGTTCCACAATCTATATTAGACCGTTTTAAAGAAAGTATTGGCATTTTTGGAATGCAGAATCTTGACGCGATTTTGGCTCAAATTCCTACCCCGCTAGAGATAACCCTTGATAGAAACGATAAGGGGCGTCCGATGATGCGGTTGAGCTATCCGAATAATCAGATATGCAATCAATGCCTTCAGGCAATAATGAGCACAAAGCTACCACAAACCGCGTGGTCGCCAGAATGCGCCATAGAAGAAGAGGTTGTAGTTACGCTCTCTTTTGATGATAAATTTTGCGCTAACTTTCCTAAGACACTCTTCTCAGATGAGGAATATAGGTATGGCGTTACAATGTATTATGATAATCAGTAGTACAGGATTTATCTGGTTTTTTGTAAATTGAGAGCCTGCTATAGTCTTGCAAAAAATCGGAGCACAATGATGAACCGCGCTTTAGCTATCGTTAGCTTATTTTGCACTACACTTGGTGCATTAGAATATGAGGTACAATTTGATGATAGGCAGATAAGCGTAAGCCGCGTTGTGATTGCTCCCAGAGAAGAAATTGGACTTCACAGAGATATACACGCTCAAATTGTCTACCCAGTAAAGGGTGGGCGCCTGACTCGAATTGAAGATGATGGCTCTTTAGTAGATGTAGACTTTCCAACTGGTAAAGTTGTCCTGAGAAAGGCCGACCCTGAAGATCATCTGCACAAGACAGTAAGTAGATCAGATGAACCGATTGAACTTATCATCGTGCAGCAAAAAACAGCTTCATATCTCACTGACATTGCAAAAAAGTATGTAGCCACCATCAACAAACTTAGCCATGGTGAAGAACAGGACTATTTTGCAATCGCCCGTCAGCTTCTCAGCCCTGACTGCAAAAAGATTTTCAACGGAGCTTGCGTCACCTCAAGTTCAGATCAATTCGTTGCCGATCTTCTCGAAGTCTATAAAAATCATGGTTCATGGACCATAACACCCGTAGACATCATTCCATCATTGGAGACAAATACAGTTGTTATGCGACTTATGGTGGACATTCAAACTCTTGGTAAATACACCGAACTGCTGATTTTACGATTAGACAATAACAACCTCATTTCCGAAATCAACATCGTCTTTAGCCCTCTTCAAGAGAGCGGCTATTCGTTTGAAAAGTAGAAGAAACCGTAGCTATTTTTCCCATAAAACGCTATTTGTAGGGAAAACTAGGTGGTCATGGAAATCTCGTTGCTGAAAGATATTGTCATTATCTTTGGACTTTCCATGGCAATCCTCCTTCTTTGCCATAGGCTCAAAATCCCATCGATTGTGGGATTTATTCTAACAGGTGTACTCTCCGGTCCGCACGGTTTGCAGCTGGTGCGTGGCGTTGATAACGTAGAAATTCTTTCGCAGATTGGCATTATTTTGCTGCTCTTTACCGTAGGTATGGAGCTCTCTATCAGAAAAATCCTCGATACCAAGCGCTATTTTTTTCTCGGTGGATTGATTCAAGTGGCACTTACAACACTTGGAGGCTACCTCATAGCGCAGTATGTGCAAAGGCCGGTAGGTGAGTCCCTCTTTTTGGGCTTTTTGTTATCGCTTAGCAGCACAGCCATAGTGCTTCGTATTCTACAAGACAGGGTAGAAACAGGCTCTCCCTACGGACGCATTATAGTGGCGATCCTAATCTTTCAAGATATCTTGGTAATTCCCTTAATGCTGCTTGTACCATTTATGGCAGGCAAGATGACGCTATCTGATATTTCATTAGTCCAAATTTTTGGCGCACTGCTGTTTATAGTTAGCGCCTTTTTAGCTGCCATCTATCTACTCCCATGGCTGCTCGACTATATAGCGCGCACAAAAAGCCGCGAGCTCTTCTTACTTGCCATATTTCTCATCTGCTTTTCTGTGGCATGGTTTGCGGCAAACTTAGGGCTGTCGTTATCAATTGGGGCATTTTTAGCAGGGCTGATTATTTCAGAAACTGAGTATAGCCACGAAGCAATAGGGGATGTTTTGCCTTTTAGAGATATATTTACTAGCTTCTTCTTTGTCTCTGTAGGGATGATGTTAGATATCGGCTTTGTACTCTCACAGCCCTTTGTCATACTAGGGCTTTCGGCCTTGGTTATACTTTTTAAAACGGTTACAGG
>JAFEGT010000025.1:27427-32771 GCA_018239765.1 Verrucomicrobiota bacterium | reverse complement strand
CTTTCACAAATTGGTGAATTTTCATTTGTGCTGGCAAAGGCTGGCATAGAAAATAACATCGGCCTTCAATACTACTACCAGCTCTTTTTGGCAGTATCGCTCTTCACCATGGCAATAACACCCTTTATGATGTTAGTAGCGCCGCACCTTGCCAACCTTGCTATGATGATGCCGCTTCCCACCAAAATGAAAACCGGCCTCTTTCAGCTGCCAGAGCTTGTCGAACATCAAAAAAAGGACCACGTAGTTATTGTTGGGTTTGGCATCAGCGGCAAAAACCTTGCAGGATCATGTCGATATGCTGGTATTCCCTATACCATTATTGAAACTAACCCTGACACTGTGCACTCAGAACGAAAGCGAGGCGAGCCCATTCACTTTGGAGATGCCTCTCACGAAGCTGTACTGAACCATGCACATATAAAACAGGCAAAAGTTCTCGCCGTGCTTGTAAATGACTCTCACGCTGCCTTGCGCATAGTCAAAAATGCACGCAAGCTAAACCCCAACCTCTTTATTATCTCCCGCACGCGCTATGTGCAGGATGTTGCGCTCTTTAGCAAGGGAGGCTCTGACGACATAATTCCCGATGAATTTGGTGCCTCCATCGAAATTTTTACACGAGTGCTCCGAAAATTTAACATATCCACCGAAGAGATCGACACCTACACTTCAAGGCTCAGTAATACGCAGTTTTTAAAGTAAACACTATTGTGCGCAAATGGAGAGTAGTTGCCGTTGATATCCTCCCGGATGCTCTTTTTGAATTTCTTGCTAAAAAAAGCATATGATGTGTATCCTTCTTTAACATCTAAGAATTACTGAGGAGTTATTTGTATGAATCCAATAGGAACTGCTGCAACTTCACCAACTGTGACTTCATTAAAAGTTCCACAATCCATATTAGATTCTTTTAAAGCAAGTATTGGTGTTGTTGGAATGCGCAATCTAGATGCGATTTTAGCCCAAATTCCTGACCCACTAGAGATAACCCTCGATAGCAATAACAGTGTACGTCCGATGATGAGATTGAGCTATGCAAACAATAACCTCTGTATTCAATGCTGCCGGTCAATAATGAACACAAAGCTGCCACAATCCGAGTGGTCCCCAAAATGCACAGTAGAAGGGGAGACAGTAGTTATGCTCTCTTTTGAAGCTAACTTTTGCTTTAACTTTCCTGAAATAAATCAGAACAACAGGAATCCATTCTTTTTCTCTATCGATATGTACGACGAACCCTAGTATCTAATTGCGCAAAATCCTTGACGTCATAAACTTCCCTTTTAATGTTGTGGTCTTTTATTGCTAGAAATGGCTATTTTGGGTATGTCAACCCTTTCACACATAAATAAGTATGACAACGAAAAAACTACTACTTACGCTGTTACTTACATCCACCCTTTATGCAGGATCTGACAACATGACATCTGTTACAGCCTTTCGTCACGAAGAGCCATCTAAAGCATTAACACAAAAGCACGCGCGGGAATTTTTTGATTACTTAGAGCATATTGGCGATGCACGTACAAACATACCACTCGATGAGCTTGAAAAGCATGTGCTGCAAGATGTCGTTATTGAAAGTAATGGCCAACCTCTATGCTCAAACAGCAAAGGTTTTATCGAGTATGCGCTTGAAAATCGAAAGAGATTTACAAAAGTCTCGTACAGACCATCTTTTGAAGACGCCATCTATACCAGTAACAGTGCATCTATAGCGTTCGATGTGTACTGCACAACCGTAGATGGTAAAACTGTTGAGTATCGAGCAATGGCTCAAATTTTCTTTGAAGGCTCAAAAATAAAGCGATGGGTTGAAGTTGTAGAGACCGTTACAAAAAAATACGCTGCTTAAAACAGTGCTACTTGAAGAAAATTAGGTAAGACCAGAAAGCACCATATGGGGAGTCTTCAGCACCTCAATTTCGTCGACAAGTACCGAAACGTTGTTCTGATGCACTTCTAAAAAGCCTGCCGTAATTTTGTATGAGTGCTCTTCTTTCTTGGAATTAAAGACGACAAGCTCGCCCTCTTTTAACACAGTTATAAGAGAGGCGTGATTGGTAAGAATTTCAAGGTAGCCGTCGCTTCCAGGAGCGACGACACCTACGGCCTCTGCTTTGTAGTATACCTCTTCGGATGTAAGAATGTGGACATTAAGCATGGTGTTTCAACTGCTCTGCTTTTTCAAATACTTCATCAATTGTACCTACCATGTAAAAGGCCTGCTCTGGAATATGATCGAGCTCACCTTCGATAATTCTCTTAAAACCCTTTACTGTATCCTCGAGCGGAACAAACCTTCCTGTCATGCCGGTAAAGGTCTCGGCAACAAAAAATGGCTGCGAGAAAAACTTTTGAATTTTACGAGCGCGAGAGACAATCTTCTTATCCTCATCAGAGAGCTCATCCATACCCAAAATGATGATAATATCCTGCAGATCTTTATAGCGCTGCAAAATCTTTTGCACCTCTGTCGCCACATGGTAGTGCTCCTGGCCGATTACCTCAGGGTCTAATATGCGCGATGTTGAAGCAAGGGGATCTACAGCAGGATAGATGCCAAGCTCTGCAATCTGACGTGAAAGGGCAGTCGAGGCATCAAGGTGGGTGAAGATGCTTGCCGGCGCGGGGTCTGTGTAGTCATCAGCAGGCACATATATAGCCTGCACCGATGTAATAGAGCCATTTTTTGTAGAGGTAATACGCTCTTGAAGGGTGCCAACCTCAGTGCCAAGAGTAGGCTGATATCCCACGGCAGAGGGCATTCTGCCTAAGAGAGCAGAGACCTCTGATCCCGCCTGTACAAAGCGGAAAATATTGTCGACAAAGAGTAGAACGTCCTGCTTTTCGGTGTCTCTAAAGTGCTCAGCCATAGTAAGACCGCTTAAGGCTACGCGAAGTCGTGCACCAGGAGGTTCATTCATCTGGCCAAACATCAGGCAGGTTTTTTCTAAAACTCGAGACTCTTTCATCTCAAGCCAGAGGTCGTTACCTTCGCGAGTGCGTTCGCCCACACCACAAAAGACAGAAAAGCCACCATGCTGCGTAGCGATGTTACGGATAAGCTCCATAACAATAACCGTCTTGCCAACACCAGCACCACCGAAGAGGCCAACTTTACCACCCTTAGGGTATGGTGCAATAAGGTCTATAACCTTAATACCTGTCTCAAAAACCATTTTGCGAGGTTCTAGCTCTTCTAACGACGGAGGCTCTCTGTGGATCGGCTCATAAGGAGTGTTACTCGCAAGAGGTGCACCTTCATCTATAGGCCTACCAAGAACGTTAAAGATTCTTCCTAGCGTATTGCGTCCTACAGGTACAGAAATAGGAGCGCCTGTATCAGTTGCCTGCATACCGCGCACAAGACCGTCAGTAGATGAGAGCGCAATGCAGCGCACCATATTTTCACCGAGGTGCATGGCAACTTCTACCACAAGATCCGTTGTGTCTATCGAAATAGCATTTAAGATATTTGGCAGCTTTCCTGGAGGAAATTCTATATCAACTGTTGGTCCTATAATCTGTTTAACTGTTCCAGTAGCCATCTTCCTTCCTTTTCAAAATAGCGATTTTGATGCCTCTGCACCAGAGGTAATTTCTAATAATTCGCGAGTAATACCAGCCTGACGCAGCTTATTTCTTTCAAGCGTCAATGTGTAGGCAAGCTCTTCAGCATTCTTTGTAGCGCCTCTCATAGCCATAATACGAGCTGCAAGCTCCGATGTAAGCGACTCAAACAGCGCAAGCTGCAGCTTGCTTGAACAGTAGCGGGGGAGTATGCTGTTAAAAATCTGCTGCTCACTTGGCTCAAATATGTAGCTTGTCAAAACTCCCTCAGACTCAACAGGAGGTAAAGCGAGGGGAAGTAGCTTTTCACGCATAACTGTACGGGTCATGATGGTGTTAAAGTGGGTATAGATAAGCCACACTTCATCAAAGGCACCCTCAAGAAACATCTGCATAAGCTTTTTACTTAAGGGCTCAACAGTTGCGTGGGTAATTTTGTCGGCCCATTCATTCAACCTGTAGGCTATGTTCCACTGCTTTTTGTCAAAATGCTGTATAGCCTTGTTACCAACCAAAAAGAGATCGACATTTTTGCTGTCATAGCTGCTAAGAACGTTTTTTGTTTCTGAAAATATGTTGTTGTTATAGGCGCCGCAAAGTCCCTTATCGGCAGTAATGACCACAATACCAACGCGCTTTACCTCTCTTTCAGAGATAAGCGGATGGGTCAGATCGTCAGAGGTAGCGAGCAGGTTGTTGAGAATTAACTTAAGCTCTTTAAGGTATGGTCGAGCATTTTCGCACCTGGTCTGAACAGACTTAAGGCGTGCTCGAGCAACCATTTCCATCGCCTGCGTTATCTTCTGTACATTCTTAACAGAGTGTAGCTTTTTGCGAATCTCTTTTAGTGTGGCCATCTTTGTCTAAAGTCACTTGTAAATTGTGCAAGAGCTGTTTTCAATTTTTCTTGGGTATGGCTGTCCAATTCTTTTTTCGCCAAAATTACTTCACGAACATCGGGATACTCTCTTTCGATAAACAAAAAGAGCTCACTTTCGTACATCTTAATCTGGTTAAGGGCTATCTCATCTAAAAAGCCATTGGTACCTGCGTAGATGATCATCACCTCTTCAGCAAGGTTGTAGGGACTATTCTTGCCTTGCTTTAAAAGCTCTACCATACGCTCACCACGTCTTAGCTGACGTATTGTCGCTTCGTCCATATCAGAGCCAAACTGGGTAAAGGCCGCAAGTTCGCGATACTGTGCAAGCTCAAGTCTGAGTTTGCCAGCAACCTGCTTCATAGCTTTGGTTTGTGCCTTACCGCCCACGCGAGATGCAGAAATTCCCACGTTAATAGCAGGACGTACACCTGAGTAAAAAAGATCCGATTCGAGATAAATCTGCCCATCGGTAATCGATATCACGTTGGTGGGAATGTAGCTTGCTACATCGTTGGCTTGTGTCTCCACGACAGGAATAGCTGTAAGTGATCCTCCGCCAAGTTCGTTATTCAGCTTTGCGGCACGCTCCAACAGGCGAGAGTGGAGATAGAAGATGTCTCCAGGGTATGCTTCTCTACCAGGGGGGCGCCGTAAAAGAAGCGCAAGCTGACGATAGCTCTGAGAATGCTTTGTAAGGTCATCATAAAAGCAGATGGCGTGCTGGCCGTTATACATAGAGTATTCGCCTATACATGCTCCTGTGTAGGGTGCAATATACTGCAGGGGCGCGGCAATAGAACTTGCTGCGGCAACGACCGTTGTATATTCCATCGCACCCTGTTCCTCGAGAGTCTTTACAACCTGGGCGATTGTTGAGGCCTTTTG
>JAFEGT010000025.1:0-27300 GCA_018239765.1 Verrucomicrobiota bacterium | reverse complement strand
ATCATAGAATCTATAGCTTTAATACCTGTCTCAAGTGGCTCATGAACGGGCATGCGCTCCACAACGTTTGGCGCTGAAGACTCTAAAGAGCGATAATGTTCTGAATAGATGGCGCCCTTACCGTCGAGAGGATTTCCTAAAGGGTCAACAACACGTCCAACAAGTGTTGGGCCCACGGGGACCGAAGCAATTTTTCCTGTGCGCTTAACGATGTCCTGTTCTTTGATGCCTGTGTCGCTTCCAAGAATAACAACGCCTACGTTGTCAGTTTCGAGGTTTAGCACCATGCCCTTCGTTCCATCGGGAAAAACCACAAGCTCTGACATCATGGCATCATCCAGGCCCCAAACGCGTGCAATACCATCTCCAACTTGCAGCACTGAGCCTACTGATTCAAGAGAGAGCTTTTCGTTGTATTTATCGATCTGCTCAAGTATGGCCCATGACACTTCTTCTGGTTTTAGCGACATACATCAATTCCAAGTAAATGTTTTTTAATTTTATCCAAGCGTGTTTCCACTCGCCAGTCTATCTCTTGATTGCCAAGAATAAAGAGCGTTCCACCCACAATATCGTCTGAACTCTCTTCTCTGAGGGCAATTTTTTTGTTAAATGATCGTTCAAGTTTGTCAAGAAGCTCATTTCGTGTAGATGGTGGCAGTGGACCTCTACTTATGAGTTCCGCCTCCCACATTCCAGCTTGCGCATCTACCAGAAGCTCATACTCTACAAATATTTCCTTAAGCGAGTTTATGCGCTTTTTTTTCATCACGAAAAAAAGAAAATGCAGAAAAATGGGCGCCACACGCTCTTTAAGCGCCTGTGTAAGAAGAGCCTCTTTTTCGGCCTCTGTTACAAGTGGCGAGCGTAAAAGCTGTAGAACCTTAGGCTCTCTTTGAAAGAAGGCAAAAAGGGTAGAAAAATCCTTCACGCGCTCACGATCGAGCCCATAGAGTGCTTTTGCATAGCGCTTGGCAATGCCGTGGCGAATCATGAAAACTCCACGTTCTTTACAAACTCTGATAAGAGCGCTTCATTTTTCTTCACGTCTATCTTCTCTTCTAAGATCTTTTCTGCAACCTTTACACCAATGGTAACCATTTCGTTTTTGAGCTTGCTTTTTGCCTCTCGCACTTCACGCTCGGCATCTTCTTTTGTCTTGTGCAAGATGCGTGTTGCCTCTCGCTTGGCAGTATCCTGAATTTCTTGCGATATTCTTCTGCCCTCTTTGACAATTTCCTGAATTTTTGCGCGGCCTTCAGCATCGATTGTTGCAAGCTTCTGTTTATATTCCTGCTGCATTGCAACTACGTTAGCTTTTTGCCTTTCGATCTCTTCAAACTGCTCACGAATAGACTCTTTGCGCTCGTTAAGCACATCTAAAAGCGGTGCCCAGCCGTACTTTTTCATGACGTAGAAGACAATCAAAAAGGCGAAAATTTGTGTGATAACCTGTGCAAAATCTAGATGCATACTCTAGCCCATTTTGCCAAGCGATATGAAGAACACGATAAGAGCGTAAATCGTAAGAGCTTCGATAAGTGCAGCACCGATAATCATGTTTGTCATGATCTTACCAGAGGCTTCAGGTTGACGGCCGATTGCTTCCATAGCACCTTTAACGGCGATACCAAGGCCAATTCCAGAACCAAGAGCTGCGATTCCTACACCTATTGGAGCCGCGATTGCTAAAGCAGTTTGAGTATCCATGTTCTATCCTTTTGTTAATGTTTTAATGATAATGAGATATAGACCGCACTCAGCAGGGTAAATACGCACGCCTGCATAAGGCTAGTAAGTATGCCAAAGAGTATCACAGGAGTCTGTATCGGAAAGAGCATAAGCCATGTTGCGCCAAAGACAGCAAAGAAGCCTACTAAAATCTTTTCGCCCAAAATATTTCCGGCAAGTCTTAGCGAAAGGGTAATTGGTCTCGAAATTTGCGTGATAAGCTCGATAGGAAGCATAAGAGGCATAATAAGCCATCCTGCAAGAGTCTTTGGAGAGCCCATAAGGTGAAAGAGGTAGCCCTTAAGGCCCATATTTTTGATGCTTAGGTACTGAACAAAGCCGAAGACACAGAGTCCAAGAGCAAGGGTAACGCTTAGGCTTGATGTGGGCGATTTCATTAATGGGATGACGCCGAAAAGGTTCATCGAAAGAATGTAAATGAATAAGGAGCCCAAAAAGGGGATAAACCTCTTTCCATCCTGGCCCATAATACCCGTAAGCATTTTGTCGAGTGTTTCGGCAACGTACTCGAGAAAGTTTTGCAAACCCTCTGGTATTTTGTTTCTTTGGTGAGAGGTTACATAGAAGACCGTTGAGAGAATTGCTGCGACCAAAAAGGTGTACAGAGAGCTCTCCCAAACGCTCAGAAACTCTGTCCAAGGATGTTCTACAAGTAGATGTTTGGTTAGGAGTTTTACGGCGTTGGGCACTTCAGGAACGCCTGCGGCTAGTATTGTAGGATAGCTAAAGACCATCTATTCGCCAAACTCCTGTATAATTCTGTAAAGCTCTCGTATCCCAGCTACCAAACCAAGAACCACTAAGAAGTACATAATCCAAGGTGAAGTGCCTAACAGTCCATCAAGGTAGCTTCCGATAAACCAGCCCACGATTGGAGGGACAGCCAAAATAAAGGGCACAAGCGCAAATGCGATACTTTGCTTGGGCCTTTTTTTGCTGTCGTTTGGTTTCACTGCAGCCTCATCATTTTGCAATCAGGAGTTTATAGAGCATTTACCTGCAAAAATCAAGGTCTTTTGCAGCTGTTTTATCTTACGAATGAATTCGAAGAGTAAAAATGTCCGAGCTATGCTATATTCTGTTATATGTCTACGAAAAATATCCCCACATGGCCGCGTGAGCGCGATTTAGCCACCTATCAAAAGTACACTAACCTTGATTTTGCAACGCTACTATCTAACGATGCAACATGGATTGATATTGGAGCGAGAACGGGGATTGCACTTAGCGAATCAAAACGCTTGTGTGAAGCCAACTTAGTTGGCGTAAACGCACATGATATAGAGATGCTACCAGGAATTACAGCTCTCTTTGCAACGCTTCCTCAAGACCTATCGATATATAACAGGTACTACAGAAAAGCAGATATTGTTACCGACATCTACGGAGCCTTCAGCTACAGCGAAGATCCCGTTGCTGTTATGATTTATGAGGCGCTTTTGTTAAAAGCTGGCGGCGTTGCAGTAATTGTGAGCCTGCAGTCAAAGCTGGGCAATAGAAAAAACATCGCTGATATAACTCACTTTTTTTCGAATGTGCTTGGTCAAAAGTGCACATTCAAGAGATTTCGAACCTACACAAACACCCTTAAAAAACCTATCAATTCCGTGCGCATTACGATAAGAGGACAATACCACGTTAGCGATAGCTACGAAAACCTACTCGTTCAAGCTCGTCAATTTATTGGCGAGCCCAAACAAAAACAGGCCATTTATCGACCTGAAGATCGCAGCACCGAAATTCGAAAAACTATCTATACATCTAATGCCTAGTGAGGGCCAGGCCCTCATTAGGTATTAGATGTATAAAAAAGCTTTTTAAAAATTAACTTATTAGTTAATTAGGGGTAAATAGCGATGGAGTACCCGATGAAATGGCTTCGATATCAACTGTTTTTATATTTAGTAACGCTACCCCTACAAGCAACAGAGCTCACAAATGAGCAGTTTAGACAAATATCAAACTTCATCAAATACCAGACAGATCCTGAGATTTGCTACTATCCCAAGGAAAAAACAGGACTTTCACACACCTTTGAGTATGACCCCAGCACAAAGCGGCACTTTATCGTATTAGACGGGGAAGATGCCTACCTTGCCAGTGGCAAGAAAAAGACCGTCTCTAAAGCGCTGATGCTAAAAAAGGGGGGAGTTGAGCTCGTTGCAAGGGGAGAACAGACTCTTGAAATGGACACAGAACTGCGAATTACCAAGCAGTTTAGAGGCTTTAAGGGGCTTTTTCAGACTTTTGGCATCTGCCACCACGAAGAAAATGGCCAGCAATACCACACAATCTACTCAAAGCTCTATGTGCCAGGCTCATTAAAGCAGGTCTACAACCACAACTACACCCTTACCTTCTACGAAACCCTACGAGCTGCCCGAAATATAGCAAGGGGACTTACGACGCTCCATAAGAGGGGAATCGTACACCGTGACCTTGGTATTAAAAACTACCTCATAAATATTCCAGAGGGTGAGCCAGGAAGGCGCAAAATTGAAGCCTGCATTGCCGACTTTGGTAGAGCTGAACACACTGCAAGTGTAGTCTCAGACAAGCGCGTGCAAGGAAACACAACATACATGGCACCTGAAGGCCATTTTTATCAAGAACTCACACGAAACTCCCACAAGCGCCTTGATGTATTTGCTCTTGGTTGCATCTACTATCGCCTGTTTTATGGCAAAAAAGGGAAGTGGCAGCGAAAAAACTACGTAAGTCGCGATCCACGACCAATTGTCGAACGCTACGAAGAACACAAACTGCTGATAAAAAAGGGCACGCTCAAGCGAAGAAAGCAGCTAGAGAACATGCAGTATCGTACAAATCGTCAAGACTTTGAATATCTGATACTTCAGATGCTAAGCACTAAGCCCAGCAAGCGTCCGACAGCTGAACAGGTCTTTAAACGGCTCGATAAAATCTATAAGCGGTTTTAATTTCGAAAAAATTAATTTTGAAGACTGCCGGTCCAGTTAAGTTTGGGGCGCAAGGTAGCAAAGTTGTCAAAGTCCGGCATTTTTACAACTTAGCTATCCCCCCACCCAAATTCTGAATAGTGCTTCCCGTTAAGAATGCACTCAAGTGCGTGCTTGATAAATGGCGATATATTTTCTGGCAGGGCGTTTAAGGGGAAAAACGCAAGGTCGTCACATACTTCAGGCTCGTTATTGTGGATCATGCCTGTATAGCGTGTGAAGGCAAAAAAGAGGTCTATCTGTTCGAAAGAAAGACCGTGAGGCATTGGGTGGAGCCTATGCATCGTGTGGCACATGGTGACATCTTCTGGAGCAACCTCCAGGTTGATTTCTTCTTTAATCTCGCGAACAACTGCATGAGTAAGAGGCTCCGTACCATCATGACCGCCCATGGGAAGAACATACATTCCATCTTCTGTGCCTGTGCGACTACGTCTTAGCAGCAATACTTTGCCATCTTCTATAAGTAGTGCAAAGACTCCCGCTTTAAGCTTAAAGCGCTTGGCCTCTTTTTCTTTAAATCTTAGTAATGCTGCGTCCATAACGGTCTCCTTTTTTTAGCACTAGACTACAACTTGCCGGAAATTAAGCAAAATTAATATACTTAATTGGGTCTATAAGGAATGCTTATGATTAACACTTCCTACCTCAAGTACTTCTTCGATGCAGTGAGAACCGGTAGTATCTCTCAAGCGGCTCGTTTCAATCATGTAAGCCAGTCTGCTGTCAGTCAGGGCATTGCGAAGCTGGAATCGTCGCTAAACTGCACCCTCATCTCGCATCAGCCCAACCGCTTTCGCCCTACAGAAGAAGGTAGGCGCCTCTATGAAAGCTCCAAAAGCATCTTTCAAGCGATACAGCGCTCTGTTGATGAGCTGACAGGCCAAACCACCATTACCTTTGCCTGCTATCACAGTTTTGCCCTGACAGTACTGCCAAAGATAGTTAAACGGGCACAACTTGAACTTCCACACCTTCGCATAAACTTTCGCCTGGGTAACTACTTTGCCATAAAAGAGCTGATTAAAAAGCGCGTTGTAGACTTTGGTATTATGATCGATAACGACGACCTATCTAGCTTTGACTGCCATAAGCTTATGGAAGGGGAGTATCGCCTCTACGCGGCAAAAGGGACAAGAGATATAGCCAAACTGCCCTTCTTAATCGACAACGAAGAGCGCAAAGAAACAAACCTCTTAAAATCCCTCTACAAAGCACGCTACGACAAAGAACTACCCGTTCTTATGGAAGTAATGAGCTGGTCAGTTGTCACTCGCCTTGCAGAAGAGGGGTTGGGCATAGCTCTTGCACCAGATTATATTGCGCAAGTATCTTCCAAATTAAAACCAGTGCTAAGCGAGCTTAATCCTGCGCCCTACAAGATTTTTGCCTGCTTCGAAAAAAACATTGAACCTTCGGTTCACGAAAGGGAGTTTTTAAAGCTCTTTATGGGAATAGGCCCATCGTCTGAAAGTTTTCTGTCTGCATGTTGAAGTGCGCGTAATCTCATAAAAAATGGGATCAAACTTCACAGTATCAAATAGAGTTAAAAAATACACTATTGCTTGCAGCATAAACTCTCCTCAAGTGCCGAGCAAAGAGCTTCCACCAATTTTTGTCGAGTGCTTTCCTCAAGAAGCTCTAATGACAAAAAGGGATTGTAATCTTCAAGCTCCATTAGCAGTAGCTGGCCATCTTTCGTTCTGCAGGCATCGACTCTCTGAATGCCGTGTCTGCAGCTATTCCAGGCAACAAATCTCTTGGCAAAGGTTATATCCTCTTGCGTGGCAGGATAGGTCTCTAGCTCCCAGCGCTTATGGGGATTCGGCGCATATAGAGCATACTGAAACTCCTTTCCCACAAAATAAAAAGAGACCTCGTACTGAAAATCTACCAGAGGCTGTATAAGCATATTTTGGCAATCTGCTGCGACAAGCTCGTGAGCCGATAGCACCTGTACACCGCAAGAATCTGCTCCATCAAGCGGCTTTAGTAAGAAGCGATCGGATTTTCCAACAGCTTCATTTTTAGAAGAATAGGTTGGTATGACGGGAAATCCCATCATAAAGAGCTCAAGAAGATGCCCTTTGCCATTTATATCGCCTTTTCCCAAAAGGTCATTATAAAGTACCAGGCCTCGGCGACTTCTTAAGGCAGCAAGCGCCTTTTTGTGCGAACTTTGTGGTCCGGTATTTCGTAGCAGCACGACGTCGACAACATCGAGGAGCTTTGCGGCATCATCGATATGAGTGGTACACACGTTAAATTGCTTTCTGAGTAGGCCACCGAGAAGTAGATCTTCACGAAAATATTCGCGGCCTTTGGCTTCATAATAAAAATCTGTTACCAATAAAACTGTTTTTTTCATTCTTATACCCATAAAAGTTTAGTTACTACTGTTGTTGTAAAAGGCCAGTGCGATGCTTTTATCGAGCATAGCTTGCAAGCGATGTTTGCCACCGTAAGAGTGATTAGGGCAGGGTAGACCGTTTCAAGTATTGGCCCCAAGAAGTTGGCGATTCCCGAAAAGGCAAGGTTTGAAACAGCAAAGGCAACTCCAAGCGTGAGACCTAGTGCTAGTTTATTGCTTATAGCATCTTTGCAGACATCTCTTCGCAAAAAGTCTGCAAAAAGGCTTGTGAGCGCTATAGCTGTGGTAAGGCAAGCAAGCACCACTACAAGACAAACAGCAGGTGCAGCAAAAGAACCAAGAGCGCTAAAGGCTATTTTGCCAAATAGCTCCTGTGGGGCAGTGTCGGCAAGCAAAGGCGCATAGAGCCAGCCGAGTAAAACAAGCGCAAAGTAGACGGCGTATAGCAGTAACGCCCCAACAAGTGAAGCTTTAACAAAAAGCCTAACATGTGAGTCTTTACCAAGATTTGCCCTGTACAAATGCTGCATGACAAAACCGGAAAAGAAAAATGACGCGACAAGATCCATCGTTTGATAGCCGGTAAAAAAGCCATTTGTAAATGCAGGGAGATACTGATCGTTTAAAGTGACCGACAATGATGCATGCTGCAGACCAAAAAATACTATTAACGCTATTGCTGCTAACAAAAATGGCGTAAGATATGCTCCCAAAAGAGTAACGATTTTGTTTTTGTTTATTGTTAGAAAGTAGAGTGCTATGCACAAAAGCATACTTGCAGCCTCTAGCTTCAGAGCCGGAAACACAAGCACTAGAGCGCCATGCATAACAGTTAAACAACGCGCAAGCACCCCAAATGGCCCCATCAGAGATAACGCCAAAAGTGAAAATAAAAATGTGCCTGTTTTGCCAAAACAGGCAAAAAATTTGTCTGTATCTCCTTTATACAAAGTCATTCCAAGCATGCCAAGTAAGGGAAATAGCACACATGTGCATAACACCCCAAGTGAGGCAAGCACATAATGCCCTTCACTTTCTAGGCCAACTCTTATGGGGAACACCAAATTCCCGGAGCCAAAAAACATTGAAAAGAGAGCAAATCCCGTACTCAATGTAACTAATAATTCTTTGTTCATAAAAATCCTCATATTTTAAAAATAAATAAAAAAACCGCATCTTTTTTTGAGATGCGGTTTTTATTTACTCTAAAATAAAAAGACCGCACCTCTTTCGAGTGTGCGGTCTTTGACCCTGTCCATACTATTTAGCATTAGGCAATCAGAAAGATCCGCACCTCAAAATGGGGTGGTTGACAATAATCTGAATGCTAATAATGTCTTTACGACAGCTAAACATGGCTAAATCTCTATCTTTTTTACAAAGTAACTTTAACGTAACATAGTGCACATAATTTACACAACTGGTTTTTTGCCAATATAGGGGCTAAATTCTACACTTCATTAAGGTTTATCAGCCAATAATGTCCTTGGCCGGGAGGTTGGATGATGTGTATGCGGGAGCCATCAAAAG
Organism: Verrucomicrobiota bacterium; assembly: GCA_018239765.1. GTDB lineage: Bacteria > Chlamydiota > Chlamydiia > Chlamydiales > FEN-1388 > SZAS-7. The sequence goes on along the minus strand of JAFEGT010000025.1, from coordinate 18,669 downwards.
TCCATTCAGTATGAAAATCTGCTAATATTGGCTGTTGCTGGTAGGCGTTAAATGGGATGCTGCCAAGCTCATGCATTTTTGCGAGATCAAAAAAGCGAAATTGGGCCACTTCTCTAATGCAAAGAATGTTGTTTCGCGCCTTGCAATCATAGCTTTCTGATGCTATTTCAAGGCGAGGCTTTTCAGGACAATCCATGTCCCAAACAAAGATTTTAAAACGAGTAGTGGCTTCACAGGTGGTGGCAATAACTTTTTGAAGCCCCGTAACTTTAAAGGTCCATACAGACAATGGAGTTGTAAAACGTTTTTCTATATTACCGCTCGAAAGATTCCAGCAACTTACTGCGCAAGGATTTTGTGCATCAATGCCAAAAAGGTGATCACCTTGAGCTTTTGCAATATTCTTAAGATTATTTAGCCCTGCTAAAAAACATTCGGGCCTGCCAATCTGTATGGTGCGGCCGCTCCAGGTGCGAACATTGACACAGGCAGCTACAAATGCTGCAGGACTTGTTATTTTCACTGTCAGAGCTACGACATGGTCTTTTGTTTTTAAAAAAGTAGCGTCTGTTTTGTCAGCATAGTGTTTAAATTGCCAATCAGAAAATATAGAGCATTTCTTTTTATAGTCGTAGCAGCTGAGTCGGCAGCCATAAGAGAGTGTAAAAACCGCACTATCAAAAGCATGCAAAATTCTGCCGTGATCCTCTGAGAGAGGTGCAAACGCTGCGATCTTAGTTTTTGTCTTAAAGTCCCATACCTCAACTCTATCTTCAGCTGGTTGAAATATCACATTTGAGTCACTTACATGTATTGGAAAAGCCCAATCTTGACGAGCAGCAAATAAACAATTCCTTTCTTTTGCATTCCATATTGAAACAATAGTTCCTTGAAGCGCAAAATGGACACTATCTACCGCATTAACATAATGGCCATTTAACCGAACCGGCTCCGGAGCTTCCGGAACAAATGCCTCTTTTGGAATGCAGTTTTGCGCTCCAACTTTTTCTCCAGTTGTCAAGTTGTACAGTGCTAGCTCACTAAATCCTTGCAATACAAAACAATCGTTTTTATAGGAAAATTTGCCCAGGCCCCACATTGTTGCCGGAAAGGGATTTGCTGCAAGGCCTCGTCTAATGTTTCGTTTCATCAATTGTTGCTCAATGCAAAAATCACCCCAATTCTGCGGAATTTTTTTGGGAAGATGTCCACCATTTTCAAATCTCAATGCCTGTTTCCAAACAGACTCATTTTCCAAGGTAATGATGTTATAGAAACACATGCATGTTTTTTTTAATCTTAGTAGAGATAAAACGTCAAGTTTATTTATAATCTCAAGCTGCATATCTCTTGGCAGTTCTGTAATGACTGCAGGAGTAGGGGCAGCTTCAATATTCAAGCTCATAAAACCTCTTCTTTATGTAAGAATAAAAACAATCAAATTATAGTATCGATTTACATTTTAAATTTCAACAAACCTAAGAAGTTTTAATTTTTCAATAGAAAGAGTCGGGCTCTGCGATTCTGTTGGCAATCTCCATATAACACCTCGAATATTGGGTTAAAGGAAATTCTTATATTTCTAAAGCTGTGAGAGCCAGCTTTGTTGATTCGTTGGTTTTTGCAAGATAAGCAAAAAATTAGTAGCTATGCCATCGATTCCCAACTTAAAGGCGGGTTTTTGTATGGTTTGAAAATGAACAATTTTGAATTTGCTATAAAAGGCTCTAAGTTCAGCTTCATCGTAGTTTTTTTGAAATTTGCCATTTTGTGGCCAATAGGTGCTGTGAGGTTCTGAGCCTGGGCTGCTTGCAATAAGTTTTTGTTCCCATTCATCGTGGCATGACACCACGCAAATAAGGGCGTAACCACCTGGTTTGAGTGTGCGATAGAGCTCGTCACGGCATATAAACCGACCGTGCAATGTTTCAATATCAATACTTGTAAACGAGTCTACTGCAACATCAAAAAAGTCGTTCTCGAACTGCCAGGGAATATCAACTGCAGTGTGAACAAAGTGTATATGATCTTGCACCTGTTTACACTCAGCAAGTTTTTTTGCACAAAAAATTGCAGTCTCGATATAGTCAAGAGCCCAACACTCATAGCCAACTTCGGCAAGATAGATGCTATTTCGCCCCTTGCCACAACCTATGTCAACTGCCTTGCCTGTTGTGGCAATTTTATTTGTTGATAGCCAATCCACAAAAAGCCTCACGCCGCTTGCAGGCTCACTATTTGCCATTGTAGGCAAAGTAGTTTGTTCCAAATGCTCATTATGCCATATTTGCTGCTGCTTTCTCATAAGCTTTGCCTATAAAGGTTTATGAAATCTGTAACCGGCTCTAGTTTCTAAGACTTCCTGTCCAGTTGAGTTTTGTGCGCAAGGTAGCAAAGTAGTCAAAGTCCGGCACACTCACAAGGCGAAAGCGTTTTGTGGATGGCCGTATAGAAAGAACCTCTTTCGGCTTTAGCGAAAAGCGGCAGATCCCATCAAACGCCACTTCAACAGGCAAATAGTCGCTTAAATACTCTACCTCTATTAAGTCAGGCTGGTGGAGTACAATTGGCCTATTAGAAAGGGCATGAGGACAAATTGGTGTTATAACGACTGCCTGTAGTTCTGGAGATACAATCGGCCCGCCAGCGGAAAGCGAATAGGCCGTAGAGCCACTTGGCGTTGCCACAATCACACCGTCCGCGCTAAAGGTGTTAAAGTACTTGCCATTTACCGTAAGGCCAATATCGACAAGGTTATAGTTTGAGCCGCGGTGAACAACAAGCTCGTTTACAGCAAAACAGCTAGCACCATCACTCGTTGTGCCTTCGAGCATGAGCCGTTCCTGCACGGTATAGTTGCCATCCAGAATTGCATCGAGGCTGCGGTAAAGGTTCTGAGCAGAAATATCAGCTAAAAAGCCAAGAGTGCCAAAGTTTACGCCAATAATAGGCGCATCGAGCTGTGGATTTTTGTGCATAAGAGCCAGTATCGACCCATCTCCTCCAAGAGAGAGCACAAAATCGACCTTCTCGGATATACCCTCTGAAAGCTCGCTTTCCGGCCCAACGACAGAGACACCCTTCTGCTGGAGATAATGCGCAACTTCCTGTGCAAGCTCTTTAGCCTTAGGCTTTTTAAAATTTACCGCGATTGCTATTTTCATTACATTGGCTGGGTTTGAGGCTTGTTGTCGGCGCCAAGCTGCAGCTCGCCCGCACGATTTTTTGTAAGTATTTCGATTTTCTTTTCGGCATCTGCCAGCTTCTTATTGCAGGAGAGAATAAGCTTATCTGCCTCTTCATAGAGCGATAAAGACTCCTCGAGTGTTGTTTGGCCTTTGTTTAGGCCTTCTAAGATGTGCTCCAGGCGCTCAAAAGCTTTTTCAAAGGTGGTTTCATGTTCTGTTGTCATCTATAACTCGTATGGTTGTAATGTTTGCGTCAGCCTCTCCATTAAAAAAGGCAATTTTTATTGACTCTTGGGGCTCTAAATCTTTTGCAGAAGAGATCACAGAGCCATCTTTTTGTGAAAATACTATGCTGTAGCCCTTTGCCAGCACCCTCTTGGGATGCAGAGCATCGAGTTGTCTCGCTACATTTTCAAGCTTTCGCCTATTTTCTTGGAGCTTTTTTTGCACAAGGCTTGGGATTACGTGGGCAAAGCTGCATGCCATGAATGACCGTTTTTTCATGCTAAGTCTTTGACTTACTGCAAGGCTGATAGCATTGTGCATATTTTTAAGCTTCTGTTTGCGCTCGGCTATTTTATTACTTGGCCGTACAAGCGCAAGCGTTTTTCGAAAACGCATAAGATCTTGCTTGAAGGTATTAAGAACCCGCACAATTGCTGTCTCTAACGATTCTGTAACATCATCGAGGCGCTGTTTTTTGTCAGCAAAGAGATACTCTGGCCTAGTAAAGAGCTGATGGCGAATAAGTTTAGATAGCGCATTTTGCTTGAGATGGAGCTCTTTTGCAACAATCTGGGCGATATCTTTAGAAAATTTGCTCAAGCGCTCTTTAACAACAGCTTCATCGTGAGAGATTATCTCTGCAGCCTGCGACGGTGTTGAAGCGCGAACATCTGCAACAAGGTCTGCAATGGTGATGTCGGTCTCGTGGCCAACAGCCGAAACAATGGGGATTTGGCTCTGAAAGATCGCTGTAGCAACAGATTCGCTATTAAACGATGCCAAATCTTCTACGCTACCGCCACCACGACCTACTATAAGCACATCGGCAAGTTGATAGCGGTTAAACTGAGCGATAGCTTCGGCAATTTCAAGATCAGCCCCATCGCCCTGCACGCGAACGGGATTTAAGATAAGGTGAAAGCCGCTCATGCGTCGCCCAAGGACCTTTATAATATCCTGAATTACCGCGCCTGTCGGGCTTGTTACAACGCCAATACGCTTTGGAAAGTGCGGCAGCGCTCGTTTTCTGTCACTTGAAAAATAGCCCAACTTATGAAGTTTTTGCTTAAGGAGCTCAAGCTTAATGAGCTGATCACCAACACCAACATGTGACAGCTCCTTTACAATAAGCTGATACGAGCCTTGAGGGGCGTAGAGGCTCATTTCAGCACGGACAAGAATTTGATCGCCTGCTTTTGGAAGCATAACCAGTTTAGCGCGATCACCTTTAAAGCAGACGCAGCGGATAGAGGCAAAATTGTCGTTTAACGAAAAATAAAAATGACCTGACGACTGCAACTTCGGATTTGTCACCTCGCCCTTTACCCAGACACGTGTGAAGGTACTTTCAAGCGTAAGCTTTATTGCCTGAGTGATTTCTGAAACAGAAAGTATAAGAGGCTGTGTTTGCGTTGTCATGCTAAAAACAATGCGCCTTTGGACAAAAATTCTCAAGTTCAATATAAACTACAACGAAGACAAATAACCAAGTGGTAACGTGCCCGTGCCCGTGCCCTTGCCCGTGCCCGACTTTTTTTAATTTTCTGCTACTACGATTCGTTCGCCCCCATGGATGAGCTCTAGCAGTATAATCAATAAAGAATTCTGGCCCGGGCACGGACACGGGCACGGGCACGTACATAATTTATAGGAATCCTATGGCAGTTCTCGTCGGCAACTGGAAAATGTACAAAACTCTCGATCAAGCAGAAGCGTTTATCGATCAGATTGCGCCAATCGCAAAAGAATCAGGCAATAAAATCATGCTGGCAGTACCTTACACAGCTATAAAAACGCTTGTAGAACGTGCAAAAGGCACAAATATTGTCATCGGCGCGCAAAATATGAACGATGCATCAGAGGGCGCCTTTACAGGCGAGGTGGCAGCGTTAATGCTTAAGGATGTAGGTGCTGAGTTTGTACTCCTTGGCCATTCTGAGCGCAGGCAACTTTTTGGCGAAACAAACGCTTTTATCAACCGCAAGGTACATAGAGCGCTTGAATCTGGCATAATGCCTCTTCTTTGCGTAGGAGAAACGTATGAAGAGCGGCAGGGAAATCAAACCGAAGAGGTTTTGAAGACTCAACTTACAGAATGCCTCGCAGGATGTGACGCAAAAAGCCTGATGGTAGCTTATGAGCCAATTTGGGCAATAGGCACAGGTCTTGCAGCTACGCCACAGATGGCAGCAGAGGCCATGAAGGTGTGTAGAACCTTTGTGGGTGATACTGTACCGCTTTTATATGGCGGGTCTGTAAATAGCGAAAACGCTAAATCATTCCTTGAAAACAAAGAAATTAATGGGCTTTTGATAGGATCTGCATCACTTACTGCTGATTCATTTGCCAAAATAATTTCACTTAAGTAAAATGTGACTATCAATTTAGGGCTACTATGACATTTTTATATTTTTTCTTTATGACACTGTTTCTGATCTGCAGCCTACTCTTGTGCCTTCTGGTGCTTGTTCAAGAGGGAAAAGGCGGCGGACTTGGTACAACATTTGGTTCTAGCGACTCTTCAGATTCGCTCTTTGGTACATCGACACCTGAGATTCTGAAAAAGGTGACTGGCTGGTTAGCTACAGGCTTTATGACAGCTTGCTTGATTCTTTCCTTCTGGACAGGCTCACTTGCTCGCAACACTGCAAGCCAGTACACTACTCCACAAACAGAAGTTACAGAGTAAGTAAAATTTAACAGGATATGCAGGATCCGCTTTAAGCGATCCTACATATCCTGTTTGTATTTCTTTCTATCGATTATATTTTTTGTCTATGGCGCGAAGGGCGGGATCGATCTGGTTGCGCTGCTTTTTTGTCAGCCGATCGATAAAGAGCTTGCCATTTAGATGATCATTCTCATGCATGAGCACGCGGGCGGCCCAGCCTGTAAGCTGTTCCGTAAATTCGTTGCCATTCTCATCAAGTGCCACTACTGTAATGCCTACAGGGCGTTCAACATCAACATACAGCTTAGGGATCGATAAACAGCCCTCGTCATGTACCCATGTCTGCTTTGTTGGGTTTGAGAGTTTTGGGTTGATATAGACCTTTGTAGGTGCTCGTGAATAGTTGCCATATTCATCTTCAATAGGGTAGCGAACAAGACATACAGAGAGCAATTTACCCACTTGGTTTGCTGAAATACCGATGGATGCTGCGGCATCCATGGTCTCTTCCATATCGCGGATAAGTTGACGGATTTCATCAGTTACCTCGGTAACCAAAAGCGCCTTCTGTCTCAGGATTGGATGGTCGTAATAAAATAATGGTAGTTTCATCGCCAAAAACTATATACAAAATTCCTATATCTTGCAACTATAAGTGAAAAAGCATAAGTGAAAAAGGGTGACTCATGCGACTACTTCCGATGCACGAGGAGAGCGATCTCTACAAGACAATGAAAAAAGATGAGAATTCTTTTATCGATACTATTCATCAAACTTTTTTAATTGAACATGAAAAGAGCATCATCGGCTTTACAGACTTTGAGCTTGAAGAAGAGTGCTTTCCAGATGAAGACCTTCCTGAAATATGCCTTAAAGTACATAACTTCTACATAATGCCAGAGTTTCGCGGCAAATCTTTTGGCACACAAGCTTTTAAACTCCTTCGCCAGTGGGGTAGAGAGAACGAAGCTGCACTTATCGAAATCAGTGTGAAAAAAGACAACGAATGCAGCCATCAATTTTTACAAGAACAGGGACTAGAACTTGTTGGATCAGGCCCAAAAGATGTGTTCCGTGGCTTTATCTAGTCTAGCGTATAGTCCGCACTTTCGCCGCCACATAACTCCAGTAGGCCATCCAGAGACTATGGCGCGTACAGAGGTTATCTATAACGCTCTAAAACCGCTCAAACTACCCGAGGTTACTGTAAGGCAAGCAACTCTTGAAGAGCTTGCAGCAGTACACAGTGCAAGCTACATCCAACTTGTGCAAAAAGAGGTGGCAGCCCTCAACCAGCACCTTGCCTATCTTTCTACAGGTGATGCAGTTATCAGCCCCGATTCATATGAAGTTGCACGCCTTGCAGCAGGCAGCCTTCTTGCAGGCGTCGACAGCATCATGCAAGGCCAAGCTAAAAGCTGTTTTGCTTGCGTACGGCCTCCAGGACATCACGCAACTCATGATCGCGGCATGGGTTTTTGCATCTTTAACAACGTGGCAGTCGCTGCTCGCTACCTCCAAAGCCGCTATAAAATTAAGCGAGTGCTTATTGTAGATTGGGACCTTCATCATGGCAATGGCACTCAGGATATCTTCTATAACGACCCTTCGGTTTTTTACTTTAGCACTCATCAGGCTGGGATCTATCCAGGAACAGGCCATCCAGATGAGCGGGGAGTCGGCAATATCCTTAACTGTCCTGTAGCAAGTGGCTCAGAATCAGCTCGTGAGATACATAAAGCCTTTAACGAACAGCTTATTCCAGCCATGAAGCTGTTTCGGCCTGAGTTTATTATTATCTCCTGCGGCTTTGATGCCCATAAAGATGATCCCTTGGGCGGCCTTAACCTTACTGAAAATGACTTTCAGTTGCTTACAAAAACCGTAACGGCAATAGCCCTAGAACAGAAATGTCACGGCATACTTTCCGCTTTAGAAGGTGGCTATAACCTTCAAGCGCTTGCAAATTCTGCCTATGTTCACGTACAATCACTTTTTAACGACGAGGTGTTATGAAATTCGCGCTCAGCCTACTTCTTTCATGCTTTCTTTTGGTATCGCTACAGATCCCACAATCAAAAAGCTATGTCAATGATCTTACAAGCACACTTACCCAAGAGCAGTCGCTTTTTCTCGACCAGCAGCTTCGCACCTTTGAAGCCATGGAAGGGGTGCAGATTGTTGTTATTGTCATCCCAAAACTTGAAGGCCAGACGATTGAAACTACATCACAGCAGATCGCAGCCCAGTGGCAAGTAGGCCCAAAAGGTCATGATAGTGGCATTTTGATGCTGGTAGCAAAAGAAGAGGGTAAATCCTATATCGACCTCGGCTATGGAATGGATGCCAATATTAACGACGAAATGGCCCGCAAAATTAGTCAAGACACTATGGACCCACTTCTGGGTCGTGGCAAAGTATATAAGGCACTAGAAGGTGGTATTGGCCATATTTTCCAAGACTTTGGCAAAACTATCGGCAGCTCTGGAGCTGTAAGCGTAGGCTCAATTTGGGATATGACTTCGCTTATTATCTTTTTACTGGCAATCCCAGTGCTCTATTGCATTGCACGCTTTTCTGCATCCAACCAGATCTGGATTTCGCCTGCCCTTGGCTTTTTGATGGGCCTTACGCAAAGCCTGGGCCTTGCTGTTGCTCTCGGCTGCATGGGCGGCTTGATGGTTCTTATCTGCTACCTCATCAGGACCTACCTCCCACCTAGAGGGTAAAACAAGTTTGACCCCAAGTTTGTTCTGTTCCTTAGGTTATTTATTGCAGCGAAGCATCATTAATGCAAAGAGGCCAACTGAGACAACCGTAGGGCCGGTACATCGACGAACGAGTTCCTTATCGAGTTTAGTTTCGACATCTTTATAGGGTTCGAATTGCTTGGAATATTCAGGCATTTGCCACCTGGCCCCAAAGATTGAGCAAAAACTAATCCGGTGATCTGCAAGTAGTAGGGACACGATTCTGGAATGGCCTTTGCGAGCTGCTTTATAGAGGGCAGCATTTACGGCATCACTAGGAAGTCTTGGATCTTCTAGGATCACTTTCCAGAGTGGAGGAAAAAAGGGCTCAGTGTCCCATATACAGGTCGCTGCCTTTTTTAAAAGGCCCTTTAAATCTGCTTTTGGATGGGTGATGATTTGGCGCTCTAATACTTCATTACATCTAAAGGAATGCTGCAAAAAGGCACGAGTGAACATCTTGCTTGTTGTGCGAGGATCGTCGAGAAAAAGCTTGCGAATTTTAAGCGAAGTTTCAAGCTCGTCCGGCTCGTAAAACCCATTTTGTAGGGCATAGCCTATTGTGTCTGGCTTGAGCTCCTTATTTGAGAGAAGAGCCCTGCTAGCAGCTACAGCGACCTCTTTTTGATGCGGCTTAATATAGACAAGGACACAGTCATTTTGACATCGAAAGCGTGCATCCTTTAGGAGGATGTGAATCTGTTCAACATCGCCTTCTTGAGTTGCCGCGTTAAGCATTTCCCTGTAAATGTTGCTCCAGCTTGAGGGATCTCCGTGCAGTTTTTTCATAACTGAAGGGATAAGTGCATGAGGAAGGCCTCTACAAAGCTCTACGATGAATTTGCGATCCCAATCCCGAAAATTACCTGAGACATGGGGAAGACTTTCATCCGGAAGTTCTCGCTCTAGCAAGTATTCAACTTCTTGTCCCAAAAGATCCACTCCGCGATCCGCCTGGTTTTCTGTAAGACATTCAAAACGACCCTTAAGAAAGGCTTGAAGAAGCTTTGCAACGACAGTTTCCTTATACATTTGCCAATGTGAAAAAACTGTAAGCAACATATGCCTCATTAGATGGACATAAAGCTCGCTTGGTGAGCTTTTTCCAAAAGTATAGGCCCATTCGATATCTTCTGTACTTAAGACTTCTTTAGCTATGACATCTGCTATTTTTGTTCGAAGCGAATCTTGCTCATTAAAGGGATAACTCGAGACACCAAGTGAAAGGTTCTGCAGTTTGTAAAGAAGTAGCTCTTGAGATTTTGTTGGTTCCATGGAAACTGATCTTTTAACTGTTTTATTTCCAATAATTTACTAGACAGTTACTTTTTTTCTCAATCTTAATTGTAGTTAGATACTAGCCTGGATGTTTAATCCGATCATTCACGTACGGATCTGCGAGGACCTGAGGGTGAGACTTCCTCGGGCTACTCGACTTAAAGTACGGCCCCTTTTATTTGCGTCGTAAAAGCATGTCGTAAAATGTCGCAAAAAAAATCAGCCTAGCCGGTTCAGCCTATAGCGCGCCGCTTTTTTAATCCCTTCCTGCGTGATGATCCCTTTTTCGATAAGGTCTGCAAGATCTCTTTGCAAAGACCGTCTGTTTATGCCGGGGCAAAGCGCCTCATATTCCTGAATATTAAAATTTTTCTCGAGTGCCATCAGACTCTCCAATGCCTGTTTCTGCCTATCGGAAAGTTTATGTGCAAGCACAAGAACATCCAATTTCATAGCCTGGGATCCTTTGAACTGGATTTCATGCATTTGGGCTTCCAAGGCTTTGCAGAAATATTCAAGCCAGCTAGTCATATCCATGCCGTTATTTCTGACGGATTGGAGCGCTTGGTAAAAATCCTGTCTATTCCGGTCGTAGTATTCGCTGATAGTGAAAAGCTTTTTAAAGTCATACCCGGAGCGGTAGAGGTACAAAGTGGAAAGGAGGCGTGAAGCCCTGCCGTTTCCATCTACAAACGGATGGATATGGACAAGCTGAAACTGCGCTATTCCTGCAGCAAGAACGGGAGGGATTGTCCGTTCCTTTTGCAGCCAGTCCGTTAGTTCTGCCATTAAAACAGGGACATCATAAGGTGCAGGCGGAGTGTAGATGACTTCTTTTGTTTTCGAGTTGGCAACATAATTCTGAATGGTCCTGTATTGACCCGGCTGCGCCATATTGCCTCTCACGCCCTCTACTAATCGTCTGTGGATTTCCCTAATCAAACCTTCGGTTATCGTACCCTGGGAAAAGACATAGTCGGCGACAAAATCAAAAGCCTTTTTATAGTTCAGCAATTCTTTTACATCTTCCGAATCAACGCCTTGCATTTTTTCGCCAGAAATAAGTCTTTCAGATTGGTCCAGGCTTAAATGCGTGCCTTCTATGTGCGTTGTGTGATGGGCTTCTAAAATTAATGCCCGGGTTTGCATTTTGGATACCCATTCATTTGAAAGAGTAGCTGCTTCCAAAAAACCGCGTGTGCGTTCAATAGCGGTAAGCGCCGAGGCTATGGGGATGGAAATTGTGAATTTAGGTTCAAAAGGCATGGTTTTACGACACTTTTTTTCTTATCATGTCATAAAAACCCAATACTTGCAACTTTTTTACGACATTTTGCGACGTTTTTTATGACAATTTTCAAAAAAATCAGTCGTAAAAAAGTAAAAAGGGCTACTCGACTCACTAGAACCTAACAATAGATTACTTCAATATAGTTAGATTTCTCGGATAAATAGCTGCCGATTATTACGCAATTAAATAATTGCACTGTAATATAATAATTTGAATTAAAAACGGAAATATGCTATAATTAGATTATTAATTTTAGGGGGTAAAATGCTTTTACAGCCAGAAAGAATGGGCTTTAGGCTTCAAATGCATGGTGACGAATATAGTAGGGGAACCAGTATTAAGGTTTATACTGGACTTACTGCTAAGGTTATGACTCTATTTGGATATGCCAAAAAACAAGATTTTATAGATGCAGAGGGACATTTACGCTCTTATGCAATTAATAAAAAAAGTCTTGGAAACTATATGTATCGATTACATAAGTGTGCAAATTCAACCTCAAGACTCGAGAAAATGGAGCAGAAATATGCAAAGAGCCATGACAAAGAGAATGTAAGCTATACATCCTATCGTCACTTTGCAAATTTAATAGCCAAAGAAGTCGATACATGTTTCTCAAAGAAGGCTTTACACCTTAATGAATTTGTTACTTCAGTTGAAACATTTCAGCCCAAAGCACTTCAAAACTCTCCAATGAATGTTTTTTATAAGATTAAAAATAAAGAGAATGAAACTGTAGGCTATCTTGTTGGAACAGAACATAATGTTACTGAAAAAAAATCAAATCTTCACCCAAAGATAAAACAAGCTGTTTTAAAGTCAACATCCATAGCTTTTGAAATACAAGCGACAATTTGGAATATAATTAAATCTTTGTATGATTTTATTAAAAATATTAAAAATGATCCACAATATATTATTGATTATGCGGATCTCTTAGAACGAGCTCCTAAATGTCCTGGGACAGAGAGTCAAATACAAAGCGTAAACAAACAAGGAAAAAAAGCTTCAATCCTATCATTAGAAACTTATTCTAATCATGAAAAAGTAATGAGACCCTTGGTAAAATTATGTAAAAGACTGCCAAAACCTCTAAAAATAGAACAAGAAGATTTTGTACAAGAAAAGGATCTTGAATTGCAAATAGACAGAATGAGAAACCTAGATCCTGAAGTAACAAAAATGGGAGTTGATGATCGTAATATCGCTATGCATGAAGCATCGAAGCCTCTATTAAAAAAAGCTTCGAAAGAGAACCGTCTGATGATTGCGGTAGGCGCAGCACACCTAGTAGGTGAAACTGGCTTTATAAAATCGCTTCAAGGCCAAAATCATAGGCTTATAAAAGTGACAAAGTCATAGGAGGCTACCGGTTTTGCATGATTGAAACAGGATGTAGATTGTGGGTGCTGAAACTTTGGATTGTTGTGCTATTTGCTCAATAGTAAGTAGCTCAAATCGCTCAGTTTCAAAAAAAGCTCTAGCAGTATCAAGAATGCGTTTTCTTGTTTCAAGCACCTTAGCTTTTCTGCATCCAACCAGATCTGGATTTCGCCTGCTCTTGGCTTTTTGATGGGCCTCACGCAGAGCATAGGACTTGCGGTTTCACTAGCCTGCATGGGCGGCTTGATGGTTCTTATCTGCTACTTGATTAGAACCTATCTGCCGCCACGAAGCTAATAAGCGAATCGGGCACGGGCACGGGCACGCACACGGGCACGAACTCTTTATGTCCGAGTCTTATCTTGATCGGTGATGCATAAAGTACTTACGGGTTTCGCGATTTTGGTCGCGTCGCCATGAGTGCTTGTCATGTTCAACAAGCTGAAGCGGCATGCCTCTTGCCGAGATAAAGAGCGCCTCTTCGATGCGGCGAAAGCCGCGCATCACGTTAAGGGCGTTGCACGTTTTCATGTGCACCAGGCTTCCCGCTGTATCGTAGAGTAAGCAGGTAACATTTGGAATCTCGATAGAGAGAGCCTCTAAGGTCTCCCAGTTCGAGCTATCCCAGAACTGTTCAGATATTTTTTTTGTACAGCCTTTTACAAAGGCCTGAAAATGATGATCTTTTACGCGATCCGAGCTGATAATATCAAAAAACTTCTCCGCAAGGCCCACGTCTTTTGTAGCTGATTGTATAATTGGGGTCACTTCGAGGAGAGCCTCCGAAGACTTTTCTTTATTATAGGTGAGTGTGACAATAAAGGCTGATGTCTGGATAAGAATATCTATCATTTTCAAAGAACTCATAGAACCTCCTTATTAAATTAGTTTCTATGTATTCCTACTCTTATTCTGCTCCTACCCCTATTTTTTTGCAATGCATCTGATAAAGGCCTGAAAGGCCGTAATATCATAGCCCAGGTCGGAGCCTTAGCGGAGGCCTGGGTACAAAGGCATGAAAAATAACAAGAGTCCTGTAGGGACGACATAAATGCCGCCCCTGCAGGGCTCTATGAATAGGAATTCCCTGACCCTAGGCTCCGACCTAGGCTATGGTATGCCGGCCTTTCAGGCCTAGACGGGAGGCGAGGAATTGGATAAAATGGAGCGGTTTTGTCTCTAAAACATCCTCAACCTGAGAGCGGCAGGAGTTGCCGTTGGCAATTATAATAGCCTCAGGATTTGCCCGTATGGCAGGAAAAAGCACCAGTTCTCCTATTTTCTTCGAAATCGCCAGATGCTCCTTCTCATAGCCAAAGGCCCCCGCCATACCACAGCAGCCAGAGGGTATTTCCTGGGCCTGAGGAGCCACAGTCTCACGTAAAAGCTCCATCTCACGCTTCATGCCAAAGAGCGCCTTATGGTGGCAGTGGCCATGCACCAGCACAGAACCTGTTACAGGCTCTAAAATAGCCTTCAGCTGCTCCTTATAGCCGAGCAAAAAGTGCTCAAGCGGCTGGACGGCTTTTACCACCAGCTGTACTTTAGCCGCATCAAGGTGAAAGTCTCGTATTTCGTCTGTGAGCGCCGAAAGGCAACTTGGCTCAAGTCCTACAATAGGAATGCCCTTTTGGGCATAGGGGTAGAGCATATCCAACGCCTTATGCAGCTTCTCTTTTGCCTCTGGTAAAAAGCCCTTACTGATAAGAGGTCTTCCACAGCATGTCCAGCGTGGAGCCACGACAGCAAAGCCCAAAGCCTCTAAAACCTTTACAGCACTCAAGCCTATTTCTGGTGTTAAAAACTCTGTGTAGCTATCAACAAAGAGTACTATCTGCGGCTTTGTTGTATCCACAACCGGCTTAAAGAGATCCGAAAAGCGTTTTTGAGACAATTTAGGAAGGGTTCTCTCAATTCCAAGCAGCTTAGCAACCACACGAGCGCTCAAGTTTGCAAACTTTGGCAAAAGCGACCCCATCTGCAAAAAGGTTGCAAGATGGCCAAAAAAGCGGTCACGAATCGAGGGAGTCTTTTTGTGAAGGTACTCACTCTTCATTTTGGCCATATCAACCTGAGAGGGACATTCAGTCTTGCAGCCCTTACACTGCAAACAGAGGTCCATAACCTGGTGAAGATCGCTGTCCATAGGAAGCTGCCCATGAATAAGTCCACGTAGAGCCTGTGCTCGGCCCCTTGTTGAGTCTTTTTCATCATGGGTCGCCTGAAACGAGGGACACATCACTCCCTCTTTTTTACGACACTGCCCATTGCCATTACAGAGATCTACTGCCAAGCTAAAGCCGCCTTCACGCGTAAAGTCCATATAGGTGGCATACTCTTTTATCGGAGTGGCAGGGGAGAGGCGCAGATTTTCTAGAAGTCCCTGAGGCTTTTTAGCAACAATTTTACCTGGATTCATGTGATGATAGGGATCAAAGGCCTCTTTAAGCTGCAAAAACGCCTCATAGAGCCGAGGCCCAAACATACGCTTATTAGTCCAGGTGCGCACAAGGCCATCTCCATGCTCTCCAGAAAAGACCCCTCCACACTGCTCCAAAAGTTGAGCTACCTCTTCGAAAATTGTCTCCATCCTTTTGAGCTCTTCAGCCTTACGAAGATCGATATAGGGGCGAATATGGAGGCAGCCGGCGCCTATATGGCCATAGATACCAACCTTCTGTTGTACAATCTGCTGCAGCTTGGCTATAAACGGTGCTACCTGATCAGGTGGTACAGCAACATCTTCGATAAAGGCAATAGCTCTTGAGTAGCTTCGCTGCGAAAGGAGCAATCCAAGACCTGCCTTTCGAAGACTCCATACCTTCTTAGGCTCATCTATTACTTTAGCAAAAAGAACGTGAGGCTCATTTTTAGCTCTCTTGAGTAAGAGATCCGCTGAATCAAGCTCCCACAGTATAAGCGCCTGAGGAGATTGACCTTCAAGCCATGCAACATCAAGACTTGGGCTTTTTTTGCCTGCTTCTATGATGTTACTGTCGATAAGTTCTACAGCATCAGGCACAAGATCAAGCCACGCAAACGACGATGTAAGTGCATGCTGAAAATCATCATAGCCGATAACGACAACAGTTTTAGGTTTTGGTAGAGGTGACAGCTTTAGCTTAAGCTCAGAAATCACCCCAAAGGTGCCTTCTGAACCACAAATAAGCGCCGCCACGTTAATCTCATTCTGCAGCAATACATCAAGGTTGTAGCCAGAGGCTCTCCTTGCTGTTTTTGGAAAGTCTCGAATAATATCAGCGTGAAACTCCTTACGAATATGTTCGAGGTGGCGGTAGATTCTACCTTCTGTACTATGAAGTTTAAGTTTTTCTTTCCACTCTTCGTGAGACAAAGCTCCAAAGCGCACTACCTCGCCATTCCAAAGAATAAGCTCTACTTCAATCACATGATCCTGAATTTTGCCTACATGTAAGGAATTTGCTCCTGCAGCGTTGTTAGCAACCATACCGCCAATAGTAGCTCTGTTACTTGTTGAAATTTCAGGAGCAAAATAAAGCCCATGAGGCTTTAGCTGCTCATTGAGTCGATCTGCCACAATACCAGGCTGCACGACGGCAAAATGGTCTACAAAGTTCAGTTCAACTACGCGATTGAGATGCACCGATGTGTCTATAACAAGCCCATGGCCTAAACAGCCTCCAGTAATACCTGTTGCAGCACCGCGGGGAATAATTGGCACTGCATATTGGCTCGACAGCTCTATTGCCTTTACAAGCTCGCTTTTAGAACGTGGAATCAATACCGCTTGGGGCTCTATCTCATAAATCGAAGCATCGACACTGTAGAGCCTCTTTGAAATGAGATCGCTGCGAATTTCGCTCTTTAACTCGTGCCTCAGCACTTCCAAAAACTTCATACGAGCCCAAGTGCTTTAGTAATTTTGTCTACTGCCTGCGTACAGTTCTTTCTAAATGAAGTATCTGTGAGATCTCGCGGGCTGAAACTATCAGGATAATTTTCTATGATGATTTTTTTGAGCTTTCGGTAAAGCCCTTCAGTAAAAATAACCGAAGGTTTTACAGCTTTAAGTTCTGCCTTTGTAAGAGGCACTCTCAAACGTAAACAGGCTGGGCCGCCGCCATTTTTCATGCTTTGATTAAGTGCGAGATAATAGACGCGATCTACAGGAAGACGCGTTTCTACAATAGCTTTTGCTCGCGGCATCTTTTCTACTTCTGTTGGGCAGATCACTACGTGCTGGCCATCGGGAAGGGTTAAAAATTGAGAATTGAAGATATAGCTCTTTACAGCCTCTTCAACAGTAAGTTCTTTTTTTCGTACTGCTACAAGGTTTAGAGGGGCATATTTAAGAAGTTTAGAAAGCACCTCTTGTGTATGTACGTAGGCATCTTCATGAAAAAAGAAGAGATCTTCATGTCCAACTGCAATCACGTCGTTATGAAACACACCCTGGTCGATAACTTTAGGGTTCTGTTCGGCAAAAACCACCTTAGAAATCCCATGACGCCGCTTTATGGCCTCTTGTGCAAGAAGAGACTGGCGAGCCGGATAGATCTTTGTTTGCCCCTTGCCATAGACAAAGAGATGAACGCCATTAAGGCGTGTGTGATTCGCTGCACCTTCATCTGCAAAGTCTTGAGCTGCAGGAAGTGGGTCGTGATGGACAAAGTAGCGCTTACTCGAAAATACCTGTTTTAAAACATCAGCAGTACGGGCAGTCTCTAAACTTCTATGAAAGTTTGTAACAAGATTTGCCGGTGTAAAATGCACCTTGCCATCAGCGCTGTCTTCTGAAGGGGTGACTGTCGCTGCATTTGCTGTCCACATTGCCGACTGAGAGCTACACTGTACAAGAAGCTGAGGAGCCTTTTTGTATGCCTCTTCGACAGAATGAAAGCCAAGCTCTTCAATCATTTCAACATCAGGCCGCATCTGTGGTGGCAGTATAAGCTGAGGCACACCAAGATCATGCACAAGCTTCATTTTGTTAAGCCCCTGAAGAGCCGCTAGCTGTGGGTTAGACTGCTGCATGCGAGAGCCCATAGAAGCTACATTTCCGTACGATAAGCCTCCATAGTAATGGGTAGGGCCAACGATAGTATCTACTTGTGCTTCGATCATAATTCTATTCCTGGCAAAATGGTTTTAGGAAGTTCTACATGTTCTGCTTCTTGTGAAGCAATGGGATAGCTTGCATAGTCTGCAGCAAAATAGGCAGAAGGGCGATAGTTGCCGCTGCAGCCAACACCGCCAAAGGGAGCATTGCTGCTTGCACCTGTTGTTGGCATATTCCAGTTTATTACGCCGGCCCTTACACTATCCAAAAAGTACTCATATTCAGCTTGAGAGTCTGATAAGAGACCTGCGGCAAGACCAAATGCGGTATTATTGGCCTCTTTTACTGCTTCATGAAAGCTTTTTACACGAGTTACCTGCAGAATTGGACCAAAAAGTTCTTCGTCAGGATTTTTGCATCCTGTAACATCGACAATGCCACATGTAACAAAGCCATGTTCTTTATGTTCAAAGGGCAGAAGCACCTCTGTTTTAGACAGGGCATTATAAGATTTGAGAAGATGCTCTGCTGACTCTTTCGATACAACAGGCCCCATAAATGGCTCTGGGCTATCTGTAAAAGCACCTATTTTGATTTTTTTCGTCGCCTCTACGAGAGGACCGATAATGCTATCGTCGGTTACAATCAGCCTACGAGCACATGAGCAGCGCTGACCAGATGTCAAAAATGCTGACTGAATAATGGCATAGACCGCAGCTGGAATATTGGAAACGCTCGAGACAACAAGAGGGTTATTGCCGCCCATTTCAAGAGCTAAAATTCTGCCAGGGGGTGACTGTTTCTGAATTGCCTGACCCGCCTGTACACTTCCTGTAAAGAAG